>NZ_JAGTTT010000081.1:0-825 GCF_018223505.1 Anaerostipes sp. Marseille-Q3525 | reverse complement strand
TATTGGAATTCTTGTCATAACTGTAATGGTAGGATTCCATGACTTTTCCTGTCTCAAGATCTGTGTACGTCATCTCTTTGACACGGTCAAGGCTGTCATAAGTGTAGGCTTTCTTCACTGCCTGATCACTGCTGTTTAACAGATCTCTGTAGTCTTTGATCTCTTTGACTTTGCCATAGCTGTCATAAGTATAGCTTCGTACTGTCTTTTCTGTACTGCTGTCTCCTGACTGAACTTCTCCTTTGATCTTTGTCAGCCATCCGTTCTGGTCATATTCATATGCTAAAGCCTGAACTCCGTTCTTTGTCGTTGGATAAGTAACCTTTGTAAGCTTTCCATCACTGTCGTAATGGTATCTGATCTGGTGTGCTTTGATCTCATCGGCTGTCGGTTCGTTTTCCTGACTTAATTCTGCATATCCTGTTGTCTGTCCTCTGCGGTCATACTGATATTCTGTATAACGTACGGCTGTTTCCTCTGATCCGTCGATCTGATAGTCGATACTTTCCAACAGTCTGTCATTGATATCGTAACTGTAGACCGTCTTTAAGGTCTTCTCTCCGATACTTTCTCCTGCTTCCCCTGCTTCATAGGACTCTGTCTTGATCAGGCGGTTCTTCCTGTCATAATCAAATGTCTTATAACCGCCGTCTGCATAGGTTTCCCTGATCTTGTTTCCGTTTGTGTCATAACTGTAAGCTGTTGTGATCTGTTCTTCCCCGTCTCCAAGATCCGTGGTGCTTTCTGTCAGTCCTGCTTCATTTGTCACTTCTTTGTTGACATGTCCGTTGGCATCTTTGACACTGGTCGTGGTCTTTCCATCCG
>NZ_JAGTTT010000079.1:0-930 GCF_018223505.1 Anaerostipes sp. Marseille-Q3525 | reverse complement strand
CCGGATCACTTGCAAATGCCGGTGCTGTACGGTCGATCGTAAACCATGCCCCTTTTCCATATCCATTGATATATCCGTTGTCCACTCCACGGACAACGATCTTATAATCTCCTTCTGCCCACTTATCGCTGTTGATAGTGGCTGATCCGCTGGATGTTGTTCCGATCTTTGTCGAACTGGAATATGGCACATAATTTGAATTTCCTTCCGCGTTATTAACCCATGTTGCCAGACGGTATTCCACTCTGTTTAATGATTTTGCATTGATCCCTGTCCATGCAAGCTTGATCGAATGCGTATTCTTTCCAACATATCTTGGTGTCGCAGATGCACTGGCTGCTGTTGTTGGTCCGTCATAGTAAGTCACTGACAGTTTCGGACGGTTTGCGGAAGCCCTTGAACCATAGAACTGTCCATAACTCTTTGTCTCATCAGAGTTCTTTAACATCACTCCGTAAGATGTGATCTTCCCGGAAGCACACTCCCTTGCATACTGGGTCAGATTGATGCTTCTTCCTTTCTTGGCTTTTCCTGTTGTCTTCACACTTCCATAGTTGGTGCTGTATCCCGGACGGTTGCTCCATTTTAATCCGGATCTTGTCCATCCTCCTGTGACTCTTCTTGCCTCGATCGTCTGTCCGCTCTGGCTGCTTCCTGTCTCATACATCGTAAGGGTTGCACTGTCCACGTATTTTCCTTCGATCTTCTTGGTAAAATCCTTGAAGCGGAGATAGGTACGGTAAACTCCCTGTTTGGCTTTTCCTGCCATCATGGCTGTGATGCCGCTGTCATAGAAGTTTGTATTCTTATAAGATCCGTTGATCACATAGACATCCCAGAAGTTTGTGGAACCGGTCCATGATACGGTCGGATCGATCGTTACCGGATATTCCCGGTCTTTCTCCTGAAAGTAATCTTCATCAAGATGCA
>NZ_JAGTTT010000080.1:0-930 GCF_018223505.1 Anaerostipes sp. Marseille-Q3525 | reverse complement strand
CCGGATCACTGGCAAATGCCGGTGCTGTACGGTCGATCGTAAACCATGCCCCTTTTCCATATCCATTGATATATCCGTTGTCCACTCCACGGACAACGATCTTATAATCTCCTTCTGCCCACTTATCACTGTTGATAGTGGCTGATCCGCTGGATGTTGTTCCGATCTTTGTCGCACTGGAATATGGCACATAATTTGAATTTCCTTCTGCGTTATTAACCCATGTTGCCAGACGGTATTCCACTCTGTTTAAAGATTTTGAATTGATACCTGTCCATGCAAGCTTAATCGAATGGATATTCTTTCCAACGTATCTTGGTGTGACAGATGCACTGGCTGCTGTTGTTGGACCGTCATAGTAAGTCACTGACAGTTTCGGACGGTTTGCAGAAGCCCTTGAGCCATAGAATTGTCCATAACTCTTTGTCTCATCGGAGTTCTTTAACATCACTCCGTAAGATGTGATCTTCCCGGAAGCACACTCCCTTGCGTACTGGGTCAGATTGATGCTTCTTCCTTTCCTGGCTTTTCCTGTTGTCTTCACACTTCCATAGTTGGTGCTGTATCCCGGACGGTTGCTCCATTTTAATCCGGATCTTGTCCATCCTCCTGTGACTCTTCTTGCCTCGATTGTCTGTCCGCTCTGGCTGCTTCCTGTCTCATACATGGTAAGGGTTGCACTGTCCACATATTTTCCCTCGATCTTCTTGGTAAAATCCTTGAATCGGAGATAGATACGGTAAACTCCCTGTTTTGCTTTTCCTGCCATCATGGCTGTGATGCCGCTGTCATAGAAGTTTGTGTTCTTATAAGATCCGTTGATCACATAGACATCCCAGAAGTTTGTGGAACCGGTCCATGATACGGTCGGATCGATCGTTACCGGATATTCCCGATCTTTGTCCTGAAAGTAATCTTCATCCAGATGCA
>NZ_JAGTTT010000078.1:0-956 GCF_018223505.1 Anaerostipes sp. Marseille-Q3525 | reverse complement strand
AAATATGGTGTAAAACGTTACCATCAGGTATCCACAGATGAAGTATACGGAGATCTTCCATTAGACCGCCCAGACTTATTCTTCACAGAGACAACACCACTGCACACATCAAGCCCATACAGCAGTTCCAAAGCAAGTGCAGACTTATTTGTCTTAGCTTACCACAGAACATTTGGACTTCCTGTGACAATCTCAAGATGCTCAAACAACTACGGACCATATCATTTCCCAGAGAAACTGATTCCATTAATGATCAGCCGTGCATTAGCAGATGAAGAACTTCCAGTCTACGGAAAAGGTGAAAATGTCCGTGACTGGTTACATGTATCAGACCACTGCGAAGCTATTGACCTGATCATTCATAAAGGAAAAGTCTGAGAAGTTTACAACGTAGGTGGACATAACGAACGTACAAACTTAGAAGTTGTAAAGACAATCTTAAAAGCATTAGACAAACCAGAAAGCCTGATCAAATTTGTCACAGACCGTCCAGGACATGACATGCGTTACGCGATCGACCCAACAAAATTAGAGACAGAACTTGGATGGAAACCAAAATACAACTTCGACACAGGAATCGCACAGACCATTGAATGGTACTTAAATAACAAAGAATGGTGGCAGAACATTTTATCTGGAGAGTACGCAAACTATTTTGATAAGATGTACGGAAACCGTTTATAGGAGAACTGTATGAGAGTACAGAAGAAGACAAAACGAGTGTTATACTGGGGGATAACACTCGTTTTGATGATTTTAATTTTTTCATTTTCCGCAAAGAACGGGACATCCTCTGCGGGGATGAGTATTGGGTATGCAAAAGAATTAGCAAGGATCTTAAGTTTTTTTGGATTCTTCCAGATTCATTCTAATGCAGATCTTATGATGCATGCGGAAGTAGTGCATACATTCGTTAGAAAGACAGCACATTTTACAGAATATGCAGTGCTTGGATT
>NZ_JAGTTT010000007.1:0-110241 GCF_018223505.1 Anaerostipes sp. Marseille-Q3525 | reverse complement strand
GTATAAAGTCAACTATTTCAATAGGTTGTTCCTAATTTTAACCAATAATTGTCAATCTATTTATATGAAAATTCCTTTATTTTGACATATTATCTTATAATATAAAAACCTGCTGCCACATGACTGTAACAACAGGTCTTAAATTCGTATTGTAAGATTATTTTCTTAATCCTAATTTTTCAATTAATGCACGATATCTTTCAACATCTTTGCTCTTTAAGTAAGCTAATAAGTTACGTCTCTTACCAACCATCTTAAGAAGTCCTCTTCTTGAATGATGATCTTTAGGATGCTGATTGAAATGATCTTGAAGCTCGTTGATTCTAGCTGTTAAGATTGCTACCTGAACCTCTGGTGAACCTGTGTCTTTTGCGTCTTTACCGTATTTAGCTACGATTTCTGCTTTCTTTTCTGATGAAATCATTGTGTTTTCCTCCTTGAATTCTATTGATCGCCAGATACCAGGAAAGGGTTGGAGTGCCCAAATCTGAGTATCGGTTAACTAACTTCTATATAATATCATAATTATATTAGTTTTGTAAAGTATTTTTTTATTTTTCTTTCTTTTTTGGTTTCCCAAGCTCATGGTTTTTCTTTGCCGCCGCATTGACAGCTTCGATCACTGCACTTCTAAATCCTTTTTTCTCTAGTGTATTGACAGCCTCGATCGTTGTTCCTGCTGGTGAACATACGGCATCTTTTAATTCACCTGGATGCTGCCCTGTCTCTAATACCATTTTGGCACTTCCAAGTAATGTCTGTGCAGCAAATGTATAAGCCTGTTTTCTTGGGAGTCCCTGTGCTACCCCTGCATCTGCCATTGCCTCAATAAACATATAAACATATGCTGGTCCGCTTCCGCTGACTCCGACAACTGCATCCATCAGATTCTCTGTAATCTTTTCAGCTTTTCCAAAACTCTGGAAAATATGATGAACCTTATCAAATTCTTCTTCTGTCACATATTCATTACAGCATAATCCAGACATTCCTTCTCCGACAAGTGCTGGCGTATTTGGCATTACACGCACAATCTTCATTTCTTTTCCAAACTGGCGTTCTGTTGCCGCCATGGATACTCCTGCAGCAATCGTTACGATGATCTGTTCTGTTGAAACTTCATCTTTGATCTCTTTGATCACTTCCGGATACACTTGAGGTTTTACAGCCAACACTACAATCTCTGCTTCCTTTGCTGTCTTTTTATTATCCGTTGTCGTTAAGATTCCAAATTGTTCTTTTAATTTTGCTGTTTTTTCTTCGTGTGGGTTTGATACGATCAATTCATCTGGACTTACAACATTTTGTTTCAAAATTCCAGTGATCATTGCCTGTGCCATATTTCCACATCCGATAAATCCAAGTTTCATTGTGCCTTCTCCTCCTGTCATTGATCTAATTTCTTCAGTAGTTTTTCAAAATACTCTGGAAGTGGTACTTCAAACTCCATGTATTCTCCGGTTCTTGGATGTACAAATCCTAAAACCTTTGCATGAAGGCACTGACCTTCCAGTGTATATTTTGATTTCTTTGGTCCGTATACATCATCTCCGAGTAAAGGATGCTTGATCGATGCCATATGAACACGAATCTGATGGGTTCTTCCTGTTTCAAGCTGACACTCAATATAAGTAAAACCTTTTTTGAGTCTTCTTAAAACTTTGTAGTGTGTCACTGCATGTTTCCCATCCATAACGATCCCCATCTTCTTGCGGTCTTTCAAACTGCGGCCGATCGGAGCATTTACGGTTCCTTCTTCTTCCTTAATATTTCCATAAACGATCGCATGATATTTTCTTGTGATCGAATGATCATATAATTGTTTGGCAATGCTTTGATGTGCCATATCATTCTTACATACGATCAGAATTCCCGTTGTATCCTTATCTATCCGGTGAACAATCCCTGGACGCAGTACACCATTGATTCCTGACAGATCGTCTTTGCAGTGTGCCATCAATCCATTTACCAAAGTTCCTGTATAATGCCCTGCTGCCGGATGCACCACCATATTTTTCGGTTTATTGATCAGTATAACATCCTGATCCTCATAAACAATATCAAGATCCATTTTTTCTGGAAGGATTTCAAGTTCTTCTGGTTCTGGTATCTGAAGTGTGATCTTATCTCCCTCTTTGCATTTCTTATTGCCTTTGGAAATCTTATCATTTAACTTTGCACGTTCTTCCTTGCACAGTTTATTGATATAACTTCTTGTAAGATCATCACACTGTTCTGCCAATATAACATCCAGTCTTTTTCCAGCCAGATCACTTGTCACTTTAATTTCAATCGTTTCGTCCATGTTTTCCTTTCCTGCTCAAAAATTCAAAGTCTTCTTCTTTGTAATAAAACAAGATCAGTCCTATTAGTAATACCATTGTCACTGTAACATAAATATCAGCCACATTAAAAATAGGAAAATCAATCAGTTTAAAATAAAAGAAATCTACAACATAACCTCTTGCCACACGATCGATCAGATTACCAAATGCACCTGCCATCAGTAATACATAACAGATTCTTAATGGTGTATATTTTCTCTCTTCTGGTATTCTTATGGAGATATATGTTAACAATACTGCCACTGCCACTGTGATCAGCAAAAATAAGATCTGCTTATCTTGAAGTATTCCAAAGGCTGCGCCGCGATTTTCAAGATATTGCAGTTCAAACACCCCTGATATGACAGGAATTCCCTCACTGCCACGCAGATCCGCTAATGCCCAAAGCTTTGTCAGCTGGTCTGCAATGATCAATATGATAATCAGACTAAATATCTTTATATGCTTCTTCATTATCTTTCCCTGTTATTTTTTTAATGCATTTTCCATTTCATCATCGGTTACACTCATATCAATATATGCTTCTCCGATGGAATGTAATAATATGAATTTAATTTTATCTCCAACCATCTTCTTATCGGATTTCGTTGTTTTGATAATATCCTTAATAGAAAGTTCACTGATATCTCCATTCATACCAAACTTTATAAACACTTCTTTGATATCTTTTACTTCTTCTTCTGTAAGATTTCCTTTCATCTGCGATATTCTGGCTGCCAGACAACATCCTGCTGCCACACATTCTCCATGAAGCCATGTAAAATCTTTTAATTTCTCAATTGCATGTCCTAACGTATGACCAAAGTTTAATAAGGCACGTTCTCCTTTTTCTTTTGGATCACGCTCTACAACGTCTCCTTTGATCAGACAGCTTCTATAGATCATCTCTCTTACTGCTTCATGTTCTCTTTCTTTGATCGGTGTAATATTATCTTTGATCCAATCATAATATTTTGCATCTTTGATCAATCCATGTTTGATAACTTCTCCCATTCCAGAAAAATATTCTCTCTCTGGCAGAGATTTTAATGTCGCTGTATTAATATATACAAGCTTTGGCTGATGGAATGCACCGACCATATTCTTATATTGAAGAAAATCAACTCCTGTCTTGCCCCCGATACTACTGTCCACCTGTGATAACAATGTTGTTGGCACCTGCACAAAATCAATTCCTCGAAGATATGTTGCCGCCGCATATCCTGTCATATCACCAACAACCCCGCCTCCTAATGCGATCAGAAGATCCTGACGGTCAAAATGGTTAATGATCAGTTCTTCATATAACGCTTCTATCGTCTTTAACTGTTTGTGTTTCTCTCCTGCTTCAAAGCTGAATGTGATCGTTTTCGCAGCCTTTGAAGAAATCAAGTCATACATCTGCTTTAAATAAAATGGGGCTACATTGCTTTCTGTTACAATACATATTTTCTTGTGTTCAATTTCCAGAAATTCCATCTGTTTTAGAAAATCATCAAAAGAATCTTTCAAAATAATATCATATGATTTTCTACCATCTGTTCGAATCTCAATCTTACTGTTCTTTTCCAAATTGTTCATGATTCTTATCCTGCTCCTCTTCTTCCTTCTCTCCTGCGATCTGAAATTCCATCTCATATACAGGATTGTTTAAAATATCCATCTGTCCATTTATAAACTGTTTCATTCTTGCTTTATAGCTTTGATAATCACTTTCTAGCTTTCGGATCAATTCCTGATAATTCTTGATCATTTGTTCATGTTTTTCTTTTTCTTCCTTGAAATCTTCTTTTGCACTCACTCTGATTTTATCTGCTTCTGCCTGTGCCTCTGAAACAAGTTCTTTTGCATTTCTTGATGCTTCAGCTTCTAATGTCTGGGCTTTCTGTGTTGCATTCTCAATCGTTTCTTTGGATGTTTCTTCCGCAAGAACTAATGCTCTCTTTAATGATTCTTCAATTGTACGATAATGACTTAAATTCTCTGTCAGTGCAGATACTTTTTCTCTTAATTCATTATTTTCTTTGTAAACTTTTTCATAATCTTTTGCAAGATCTTCTAAAAATTCATCAACCTCAACTGCCTTATAGCCAAATCCCCTCTTTAGTTCTTTTCCTAATACTTCAACTGGTGTAATCATATATTCCTCCTATTGAAAGATCGCCAGTGTAAGAAACTGACGGCCTTTTTTTGATGTTTTGCCCAAATCTTCTACCAGAAACTTTCCATATCCTCTCACTGATATGATATCTCCTTGTCTGATCTTTTGTCCTGATGATATACAAAGTCTTCCATTATGAAATACTTTCTGGGCTTTTAACAGCTTATCGCTTGATGTTCTTGAAAGTCCATATGCCTGTGACACCAGAACATCTAACCGCATAGATGCCACAAACCCTTCTTTTCTCTTATATTTCTGAATATATCCTGTTTCTTCCCATACGACTTCTTCTACTGCTACTCTTGTATGCCTTACCTGTCCTAACTGTTCTTTTAGTAAATCCATAATATGAGACATACAAAAAATATAAGCACATTTTTCATCAACAAGAATATCCCCGATCAGATAACGTTCAATCCCCAGATTCATTAAAGCACCCAGATAATCTCTGTGGCTTAATGTTTCTGCAAACTTATCAAAAACAGGTGAGATCCTGGCACATGCCAATGGAATCTCACCCTCATAACCAAATAATTCTTTCGAACCAAACAGTACCACAGCTCTTGTAAAGTGTTCATGTCCTCCAACAAGCTGTGGATGTGCATAATCAAGTTCTTTCTTCATATCTTGATAAATACTCTGTTCGTATTCATTTAAAAAATGTGTATGTTTATAAACATTCTGGCTGTATGATTTTTGTGCCAGTTCCAAAAGTCGTTTCTTTAATAATTCTTCTTTCATGTTTACTTTAATTGTGGTGAGATCGTATTTCCATTCATGATCTCACTTTTCAGGTCTCCACTGACTTCAATACTGTCTGGTGCTGCAATAAAAATGTTGTTGGATACTGCCTGCAGGGAACCATTGATCGCATAAGTTGCTCCACCAATAAAATCAATGCTTCTTTGTGCAACTGTAAGTTCCACACCTTCTAAATTGATCACAACAGTTCTTCCTTTCTTTAAAAGATCTGCCGCTGTCTGCGCTTCTGCAAAATCCTGTGGTTTGATAACGTAGACTTCTACTCCTCTTCCATTCATGGATACCACCTTGCTTCCAGTACTTGTAAACCTTTTCTTCTTCTCTTCCCTACTTAATACATGATCAAAAGGCTGGCTTACTTCTTCTTCAGATTCTTCCACCGGTTCCTTTTCTTTCTTCTTAAAAAATGAAAAACCTACTTTCTCTGGTTCTTCCTCTTCTTCATCTTCGTATTCTTCATACTCTTCATCGTATTCTTCATCTTCTGTCAGCTTCATAAAGTTCAGCAGTTTGTCAACTGTACCTTTCATCGATCTTCCTCCGCTATATGTTATAATTGCGCTCTCCAAAAATTGCTGTACCAACTCTGATCATTGTCGCTCCTTCTTCTACTGCGATCTCATAATCATTCGTCATACCCATGGAAAGTATACTCATATTTACATTATCAAAGTTTTTGTTCTTGATGTCAACAGATAATTGTTTCATCGCGCGAAAATATTTACGGTTATCTTCGGGATCATCAACAAATGGTGCAATCTGCATCAATCCCTTGATCTTTACATGTTCAAGTTTTGAGATTTCTTTGATCACATCTTCTACGTCCTTTGGATCTAATCCAAATTTAGTATCTTCATGTGCAAAGTTAACCTGAATAAGAATTGGAACCTCTTTAACATTGTGTTTTACTGCTTCTTTATCAATTGCCTGTGCCAGTTTTACAGAATCCACAGAATGGATCAATGCTACCTTATCTACAATATATTTGATCTTATTTGTCTGCAAATGTCCGATCAGATGCCATCTTACCGGCCAGCTGATATTTGCATACTTATCTCTGATCTCCTGTACTTTGTTTTCTCCAAAATCCAGAACTTTTTCTTTTCTTAACTCTTCCACCATCTCTAATGGCTTTGTTTTGCTGACGGCAATGACTGTAACCTCTCTTGGATCTCGCCCCACGCGTTCGCAAGCTTCTTTCACATGTTCTTTCACTTCATTATAACGTTCTATCAGCATATTTCTTCCTTCTTTCTGTTGATTGATAATGTCATTTAATAAATAATCTGATTTTCCTTGATCGTCGTTCCATCCAATACGATAAAGTCATATGCACTGACTCCCTGATTCGTATCATTGGCTATGATCGAGTAATCATCTTTCTGTGTCAGAATATCGATCGGTTTAAAATCTGCATAACCACGATTTGTGCAATATACCCCTTGCAATGTCTTCTTCTTCTCGATCAAAAATGTCTGATTAGAGTCCATTGCCTGCAATACAACATTCTCCCCTACTTCATCAGGATCCAGATAACAGTATTTTTCACTTCTGCCATAAATGGTATACGTTTTTTGTTCTACCGTTACCTCACCATTCTTACTAGTGCTTCGTACGGCAAACTGTTCCGTCGTACTATTATCACCTTTTGTAAGGTATTTGACCGGAACCTGATAAAACTTTTTCTTAACAATTGATGTATTTGGAATCTTTAACCCTTTATAAGAATCTAAAGTAATGTCAACCTCAAGATAACGTTCACTCAAATAACGAACCGCATAATCATTTAATTTTAGATATCCAAAATAATTTTTACCTTTTTTGATGGTTTCTACTGTTGCTGTTGCTTTATTCTGATCTTGCATAAATCGTATTGATACTTCTTTTTTGTCTTTGAGCATCTTGTACTCTTCTTCTTTTAATGGAACAACAATCTGCCATTTTTCACTCTTATTGATCCTTGCAACAACTTTATTCTTTTTTACTTTATCTGCTGTATTATATTTTTGTTTTCGATATCTTGTCTGATCAAAGTCTGATGCATTGATATCACTTACTTTTTTCCCATCAAATTTATCCGAATAAAATTCTACCACACCACTTGAAGTACTTTTCTGTGTCTGAAAACTTTCTGTCCCCATCGCATCCTGTACTGATGCGATCACTTTCTTCATTGCATCTTCATTGATATTTAAAATAGCATTCTTAAGATCGTATTTTAAATCATACACTTCTGAAAAATTATTATCATTGTAAACGGACTGATACTCATTGATCTTACGTGATACCTCATCATCATCCATCACATTTGTCGTCTTTTGCAACTCTTCTACTTTTTCTGCAAATGTTTCCTGAACTTTCTTATCCTTGTCTACAGTAAAAACAGTTCCATCTTTCTTGACCCGCTTTCCTTCTTCTACATAATATGTAATGTATCCAGACTGTGATGTCTTTAATAACTGTTCATCCCTGACTGCAATTCCCGTCAATGATAATGTGTTTGTAATCTTATCTTCGGTAACTTTATATACACTCAGTTTTTTCTTGCCCATAAATATTATGACATTGATCACGATATAAACAAAAATTACCGCAAATATGATCATTCCAATATTCCAGCGCATTTTTATTTTTCGTTGTCGTTTTTTTGCCATTTAACAAATCCTCCATCGCCTGAGTGCTGCTCCGTTTTGATAGTCTGCCTTACACCCCTGTGTAAGATTTCTCTCCTCCATTATCGCATCAAACTGGTCTCTTAATTTCCACCAGCTGATTCCCCAATTTGAAAATGACGCATCTTCTTTTGGTACACGGCTGAATAGTCGTTCGATCACCATATCACTTCTAACATAACTGATAAAAGTTACAAGTCTTTCCAAATATTCTTCTGCGGAACACATACTGACCTTGCCTTCCTCAAATTCTTTGTACAATCTGGAACCTTTCGGCACATATAATGAATGTAGTTTTACGATCTGTACCGGAAGTACTGACAGGATCTTTGCCGTCTCTATAACATCTCTTATATCATCACCTGGAAGATTCAATATGATATGTGTACAAATTTCAAATCCATAAGGTGCTGTCATTAAAACCGCATCCAGATATTCTGCAAGACTGTGTCCTCTGTTGATCTTCTCCAAAGTCTTATAATTTACTGTCTGAAGTCCATATTCTATTGATATTTTCACACCATATGTGTCTGAAACATTCTTCATACAGTCAAGATAGTCTCTTGTAATGCAGTCTGGCCTTGTTGATATTGAAATTCCAACAATATCTTCCATCCTGGCTGCTTCGATCATATATTCTTCTAACTGTTTTACTGGAAGAAATGTGTTCGTATAATTTTGAAAATACGCAATAAATTTTTTTGCTTTGTATCGCTTGGCTATCTTTTCTTTTGTTGTTAATAACTGTTCACTTACAGAGGTTTCACAATTCATTGCTTCAAAGCCTGTTCCAACCCCTCCGCAAAAACTACACCCATCTCCATCCATACGATTCGGACAAGTCACTGGAAGATTTACCGGCAGCTTATATACTTTTTCTCCATATATTTGTTTTAAATGTCCACTGTAAGTTTTATATCGTTCCATTTTAGTTTTCCTTTGATAAAATATCTGTCATTGTATGGTAAAGTGCTGATTTTGTTGCTCCTTTTAATACCACTGAAATAAACTCTTCTCCGTCTTTATTCTTTGTAAGCAGAATCAGACAAGAACCTGCCTGTGTTGTTGTACCTGTCTTCCCACCAATCATGTATACATTACTTGGTAATGTATAAGTACCTGCAATATACTGGTTTGTAGATGCCATATCATAGACTTTCAACTGTCCTTTAGAGCCTGTATATTCAATTCTACTGCTTGATCTTCCCGCAATATTGAAAAATTCATTGTGTTTCGCTACTTCCTTAAAAATCAGGTATAAATCATATGCTGTAGAATAATGATTGGCTAAATGTAAACCATTTGGGTTTGCAAAATGTGTATTTGTTGCACCTAATTCTTTAGCACGCTTATTCATTAATTTTACAAAGCTTGTCAGATCTCCAGAGACTTCTTCTCCTAATGCTACTGCCGCATCATTTGCTGACATAATGATCAGGGCATTGAGTAGTGCTTCTACTGTGATCTTGTCTCCCTTTTTTAGATGAACTGCCACTGCTGCACCATCTGGGAATGTAATATCATGTTTGATCGTAACAACTTTATTTAAATCTAAATTCTCCAGTGTGAGAAGTGCTGTCATGATCTTTGTTGTACTTGCTGGATATGCCTGATCAAATACCTTCTGGCTTACTAATACTTTATTCTTTGTATTATTCACAAGAAGTACTTCTTTGGCATCTGGATAATCCTCATTCTCTGCCTTCTTCTTTGATACAACTGCTACTTTAGAGCCTTTAGATTCCCAGCGGTCTGACAATGCTGATTCTTTCATTGCTGTTCCTGTTGTTTTATAATGCTGTTCATAATCAAGTGATGCTGCGCTGGATGACTGGCACCCTGACATTGCTACCATCATGATCGACATAATCATACATATTATTTTCTTCATCTTCATAATCTTTGTAAAAAAAGACCGTCTCCTGACAGTCTATTTATACATATTCCTCCAATCCAAATCTCCTCGATCCAGTGCAAGGATCAATACTTCCGCAGTTGGAAGATTCGTAGCACATGGAATATTATACTGGTCACAGAGATTTAAAACATTATAAAAATCCGGTGTTCTCTTCTTATTTGACGGATCCTGTAAAAAAATCAAAAGGTCTATTTCATTGTTGGATATCTTGCTTCCCATCTGCTGCATTCCGCCAAAATGTCCCGCAAGAAGTTTATGAATCTTTAAATTGGCAACATCTTCGATCATCTGTCCGGTCGTACTTGTTGCATATAATTTATGCTTTTTTAAAATATCCTGATATGCAATACACAAATTCTGCATCAAGTTCTTTTTCCCATCATGGGCAACTAATCCTACATTCATAAATAGAACCTCCTAGTGTCTTTTTCTTTGTAAATATATGTTAAGTACCATTCCGATCGCAATCGATGCCGACATCAACGAGCTTAACCCATAACTGATAAACGGAAGTGGCTGTCCTGTATTCGGCATAGTTCCTGTCGCAACAGCTATGTTGATAAATGACTGAAATCCCATATAGCAGGCAACTCCCACAGCAACATAAGTACCGATCAGATTTCCTGATTTCTTCGCCACATTCATACATTGATATACAAGGCATGCAAATATAACGATCAAGATCACGCATCCAACAAATCCAAATTCTTCTCCGATCACTGAGAAAATAAAATCTGTCTGATTCTCGGATACCAAATTTACATCGCTGGCTGATACATTCGATATTGTATTACTTCCAAAACCTTTTCCAAATAATCCTCCAGATCCGATTGCCATAATTGAATTGCTTGTCTGAAGAGCTGTTGAATCTGCATAATTCTCTGGATGTAAAAATGACATGATCCTGGCCACCTGATGCGGCTCTAGTAAAACCTGTCCAGGCGTCTGGACGTACCATAAAAAGATTGCTAAAAGTGGTACTCCAATAATCAATACACGAACGATCAGTTTAGAAGACAATCCTGCCATAAATATCATTCCAAGAATGATAAAACAAATATCGAGTGTTGAGGAAAGACTTGGCTGCTTCAAGATTAAAAGAAGCGGTACTGCACATACTAATGCAAGCTTTCCAAGGATCTTAGGTTCGTTAAGATCATCCTGATGTTTGACAAGGAATGCTGCAATCACAATAATCATGATCACTTTACTAAGTTCTGATGGCTGAAATGTTCCCAATGGTCCAAGGGAAAACCACCTCTTTGCTCCATTCACATCTTTTCCAAATAACTTGACGCCGATCAGCATGATTACATTAAAAATATACAATATTTCTGCATTTCTTGTAAATACCTGAAAATCAATCAGTGATACTACAATAATAATACCAAGTCCCATTGTAATACCAAGTGCCTGTTTTACAACGAATGAAGGATTTGCACTATGAATAAATAAAAGTCCCATTGCCATCAGTACAAGTACATTAAATAAGAGTTTGAAATTGTAATTTTGCAATCGATAATTTCGCAGCATGTTCTTTCTCCAATGTTATTTTCTAAGCTCGCGAATCGGAATATTGGCATATAATGCCGGTCCTTCGGATTCTTCGCTGTTTTGTGTAATCTGAATGTCCAATCCGTCCGGGTCGATCTCCATATATTTGGAGATTACCTTAATGATGTCATTTTTGATCAGTTCCATCGTCTCAGGAGAGCAATTTGACCGATCTGAAACAAGCAGCAATTTCAAACGGTCCTTTGCTACTTCTCCTGAACTCTTTTTCTTAAAAAAATTATCAAAAAAACCCATCTTTTATCTCCCCTCTACTTTTTAAATACATGTGCAAGTCTCTGGAAGAAAGTTGGTCCTGTAATTTCCATAAATGGGACTTCTTTGCCCATCACGCGGTCACAAATATTTTTATAAGCTTTTCCTGCTGGTGTATTGCTTCCAACCAGCGGCTCTCCCTGGTTTGTGGAAATAACGATATTCTCATCATCTGGAACGATTCCGATCAGGTCAACTGCAAGAATATCAAGCACATCGTCTTTTGAGAGCATATCTCCTCTTTCTACCATATCCATACGAATTCTGTTGATCACAAGATCAATCTTATGTATGTCATTTGCCTCTAATAAACCAATGATACGGTCCGCATCACGGATTGCGGATACCTCCGGAGTTGTAACGATCAATGCTCTGTCAGCTGCAGCGATCGCATTCTTAAATCCCTGCTCGATTCCAGCCGGGCAGTCTAGAATGATATAATCAAATTCATCTTTTAATTCCTCTACAAGTTTTGCCATCTGTTCTGGTGTTACAGATGTCTTATCTCTTGTCTGAGCAGATGGTAATAAGAAAAGGTTTGGATATTTCTTATCTTTGATCATTGCCTGCTTAATTCTGCAATTTCCTTCCACAACATCAACCAAATTATATACGATCCTATTTTCAAGCCCCATGACAACATCCAGATTACGAAGTCCGATATCTGTATCAATCAATACAACTTTCTTTCCTTCTTTCGCTAATCCTGTTCCCACATTGGCAGTGGTTGTTGTCTTTCCAACGCCACCTTTTCCAGATGTGATTACAATAACTTCACTCATTTTATTTTCCTCCATTAACTATACTATGATTTCATTTAAGAGCGCTTTTGATATGGGCTCGATATAAATATTTCCTTCTTCAACAAATGCAATCTGTGCTTCCATCGGTTGATTATCACTGTTCTTGGATCTTCCAAAGAATTTTTTCTTCTTCTCCGGTTCTCCATCTGCACTTCTTGCTATATGCTTTCCAATGCGTATCTGCATGGGCTGCATGTCCAATGCCGCAACAAATGCATGATCATCTCCACCGCTTCCTGCACTTAGATATCCCTTAGCACAACCAAGAACAACAACATTTCCTTTCGCGCTGACTGATGCTCCAGGATTGACATCTCCGACAACAACAACACTTCCATCAGATTCAAGACTCTGTCCAGACCTTAAGGTTCCTCGGTAAAACTGTCCATCTCCCTTTCTTCTCTCATCAATCAGAGATTGCGATCTTTTCTGTTCCTTCTCCTCAAGTTTCTTTAATGCCTCTTTAAATGATGTCTCCATGATCTTATCATCTTCTATGACATATGCGATCGTCAATGTTGTCTTTTCGGCAATAATCCCTAAAACTTCTTCAAGCTGTTGGGATGTGAGTTTCCGACCTTCGATCTTCAATGCGATCTGGGTCTGTCCGTTAAAGAAATCTTTTGCCTGTATAAACTTCTCACAAATAGCAGCTTTGAGCTGTTCAAACTTCATCTCAGGATCAAGCACCATAGTAAGCCCAATGCTGTTTCCTTTTAACAATACCGGATGATTCATACGATTCCTCTCTTCTTTTCTTAGTCTCCCGCAGTACCTACATTGGTTTCTGTGACTGATTTATTATTCTTCTCCATCTTCGCCTTTGTCTTATCATTTGCAAAATAATACTCATAAATATCCTTTGCCGTAGATGCAGCATTGGATGAAGTATATCCAAACGGAATAACTACTGTCGTCGTGATCTCTGGTTTCTCATATGGTCCATAAGAAATAAACAGTGCATGGTTTGGACGTTTCTTATTCTCCTGTGCAGTACCAGTCTTTCCTGCAACCTTTACTTTCATTCCTTTGAAAATACTACTTACAGAACTGTCATTTCCATTCACTACACCTCTCATTCCTGTCTGTACCGCATTCCAGTACTTCGTATCATAATGGAGCTGTCTGACTTTCTTGACACCATACTTCTTAATCATCTTTCCATTATCGTCTGTGATCTTATCCATGATACTAAGATTATATACTGTACCTCTGTTTGATAACGTTGTCACATAATTAGAAATCTGACTTGGTGTGAAACTGTTACGTCCCTGTCCAATGGCAGAACGTACAGAAGTCTCATCAGAAACCTGTGGAGATGACTCATCAAGTTCAATTCCAGACTTCTTATTCAGTCCAAGATCTGTTGCGTATTTTTCCAGATATTTTAATCCTTCCTTACTGCTGTATGAACCTGATTTGTTTCCTAATCTATATCCTACTTCATAAAAGAAATAATTACAAGATGCTTCTATCGCTGTAGATACAGTTCTTGGTCCATGACGATCCGGATACTTCCAGCATTTTGCTGGTGGCGTGATCTTATCATACAAACCTGTACAGTTGATCACCGTGCTCGTTGTAATAACTTTTTCATTCAGACCTGCTAGTGCTGATAATGGTTTAAATGTAGATCCTGGTGCTGTTTTGTGTTTTAATGCCTGGTCATATAACGGCGTTGATGCTGAATTAGCCAGCTGTCTGTAATATCCGGAATCTGTTCCATTTGATAAACGATTACTATCATATCCTGGATAACTTACCAATGCTTTTACCTTTCCAGTCTTAGAGTCTGTAATAACAACAGAGCCAGAACATGGATCCATTCCAAGCTGTGCCGGTGTGATCTGCAAACTTTTTAATTTCTTACGGATAAAATCATAACTGTTTAAAGATCCAGATTTCAAGGCAGAATAATCACTGTCGCCTTTCTTCTTAAGGACTCCCTGTTCATAAAGCAGAAGACATACTTCTCTTCCACTTAATTTACCCTTCATGATACTCTGTTCACAAACCGTCATATCGAAATCATCTGCCTCAATCAATGCATCTTCAACATATGCTGCCAGTGCTTTCATGATCTCTTCTGTATCATTATACTTACTATTGATATTCAAAGATGAAATATCTATCCATTCTTTATTCACCGCATATCTTAAGAATTCGCTTAAACTGATTTTCTCATCTTTCCATCTCTGGTATGTTTTATCTGTCGTATCAATAGAGCTGCTTAAGAGAATCTTCTTACTTGATAACAAACTATATACATAAGATGAATATGCCTGTTTCTCATCACTTTCATCCTTATAAGCTTTCTTTTCATTCAATACCAGATTCTTTGATGTTTTGATCGCGGCATCTTCAAGCCTCTGAATCTTTTTGTACATCTTCTTTTCGTAAGATGTTGCATCATTGCCATTCAGATCCTCAAGATCGAGCACACTATTTCCAATAAATGAATAATATACTTTCTTGATCGGTATCATAATATTCTCACGGTCATTTCCTGCACTGTCAGAACTTGTGAGCTTGGATAATACGATTCCTGCGATCTTTTTCTCAAGAAGATTGTATACATATTCCTGCAGATCACTGTCTATAGATAATGTAATATTATTTCCTGTCCCGGATTTCACTGTCTTCGTAGTTTCTACGATTTTTCCCACATTATTGACAACCAATGTCTTGCTTCCGCTGTCTCCGTGCAGATACTTCTCAAACTGTTTTTCTATACCTGCTTTTCCAACTGTTTCATCACTGGAATAGTAATCTTTATCTTCTTCTTTTTTACCTTTGTTATAAGTTTCTAATTCGTCTGTGTTGACTGTTCCTGTGTATCCAATAATATGAGACACTGCCTCGCTTTTATTATATACACGAATAGACTTTGTATCAATATCGATTCCTGGAAGTTCTGAACTTCTTTCTTTGATCTCCGCAATACTCTTGCTATTAATCTCATTTGCAATCGTAACCTTCATATACTGTGAATATCTACTCAAAAATGCACTGTATCTTACTGACATGATCTTTAATGCATCTTCTTTGGAATATTTTTTATCAATATCAAACATCTTTCCAGTTCCTGATGATCCCATCGTTCCATCTCTTAAATACTGAAAGACTTCTTCTGCTGTCGCATTAAGCTGTTTGTTTCTTAATTCCTTCTCTGACTGTGAAAGATCAGAAGTATCACTTCCGATTCCAAAAACATCTCTCTTAAATTTCTTAAGTCTTGATCCTGTCTCTGTAAATCTTAGTTTACCGCTTCCTGTATATTCAATTGGAATATCATTGATAAATGAATCTCCATTACGTTCAAGAATCTTGATTACTTTGTAGATTACTTCATTCTTCTCATAACTCTCTGATGTCCCATTTTGCTTAGCAAGTGTCTGGAATGCACTGTCATTTTGGAAATTTACAGTGTAAACCAACTTATTATATGCTAATAATTTTCCATTGACATCATAAATATTTCCTCGTGTACCTGATGTCTTGACTGTCTTTTGTACTTTGTATGTAAAATCCTGCCTATGAGACTGTCCTTCCACGATCTGAAGCACAAATACCCTTCCGATCAAAACACAATAAAGTACTGCGATCAGTACGATCAGTGCAAGCAGTCTGTTTGCTAATAATTTTTCTGCTTTATCGTAAATTTTTCGTAACACTAGAACATACTCCTTTTTTCACCATCTCTGATCCTAATATCTACTTCCAACAATATCTTATAAATGATCAATGCTGTGATTCCTGTATAAACAGCCTCTGGAATCATTACTTTAAACAAATAAGAAAAGAACTGAAGTCTTCCTCTTAATGCAAAAAAGAAGAAAAAGATCACAAAGCTGTATACAAGAGAATTTGCTGTCAAAAGGCCGATCGGAAGTAAAATATCATCTTCATAAAAATATGCATGAAACCATCCATTTACATATCCAAACATGAGATATACAAATGCATATTGCCCTAGCACACTTCCTGAAAAAATATCAATCAACAACCCACAGACAAACCCTACCACGATCCCCGCTTTCTTTCCTCTAATAAATGCTATTGTAACTGTTAAGATCAGTAAGATATTCGGCATAACATCTGCAAGTTTTAAAAACTCAAACACTGATGTCTGCAATAGAAAGCAAACAAGTACAGATATTACATAAAACAAAATTCTCTTAATCTTCATATCTTCACCTGCTATTCCTTAGTTCCTGTATCGAGGTTCTCTGTTTTCTTAAGATCTGTGATAACTAATACTTCTTTTAAATGCTTAAAGTCAACGATCGGTGTAACCTTAGCTGTCTTTGTAAGTTTTGTAGAATCAAGCTTGATATCAGATACCTTTCCAATCGTGATCCCTTCATTAAATTTAGAACTTACATAAGATGTTACCAACTCATCTCCGTTCTTAACTTTCGCATCCTTACTGATATATACAACTTCCAGATATCCGTCTTCCATTGTATCAAGACTTCCATTTACAATGCAAGAATCATTCGTCTTTAAGAACATTGCACTGACCATGCTTGTGTCATTGATGATCGTTCGCACTTTTGCTGTATGTGCAGATACATCATAAACGATTCCTACCAGACCATTTCCTGCAATAACATTCATATCTTTTTTGAGGCCATCTTTGCTTCCTTTGTCGATCATAAATATATCAAACCAGTTTCCTGATCCTTTACTGATAACTCTAGCTCCGACTGTATGATATTTTTTGTATTTTTTCTTCAATTTCAGCAGATCCTGAAGTCGTTCTAATTCTACCTGATTCTGTTCAAGCACACGATTCTGCATCTTTAATGCATCAACTTTCTCCTGAAGCTTCTCATTCTCTGCTTTCAGTGCTTTCTTGCTTTTTGCCTTCTCATTCCATGAAAAAACAAAATTTCCGATGGAATTAGTGCCTTCCTGCATCGGTGATAAAACCGTAAAGAATACATTCTTTACCGGTGAGAGCACCCCTCCTGCAAAAACACTAATCCCTGCTAACAATCCACATATAACGATAAAGATTGCCAGCAGATGATTTGAATTAAATTTTTTCTTTTGCAATTTCATACATCTGTCCTCATTTCATCATTTACTTTATTTTAAATATGACTGCATTCCTAAAATTACATGATCTTGTGGTTCTGGTTTGATATGAACCGTTACCTTCAGTTCTTCTTTGATCCATTCTTCTGTCTTTGTAAATCCACAAGCTCCTCCAGATATATAGATTCCTTCATTCACAATATCAGTCGCAAGTTCCGGAGTGACAACCTCCAGTACCGCTTTTGCCTGCATACAGATCTCTCGAATCTGATCTCTTGCTTTTTCTTCCACAATTGCTGCCGGAATCTTTACTTCTTTTGGAAGTCCACTTACAATATCTCTTCCTTTTACAGAAATATCCTGCTGCGTCTCATTCTCGGCATATGCCATCTTTAATCGTCTTGCATTCTTCATACCGATCTCTAATTTGTAATTCTTCTTTACATAATCTTTGATCCACTCATCGATCTGATCCCCACCATATGGCAGTAATCTGCTTTCTACAATTCCGCCTAAGGAAATCACAGAAATTTCTGTTGTACCCGCCCCGATATCAATGATCATATTACCACATGGGGCTTCTACATCAATTCCGCTTCCGATCGCTGCAAGAATTGGTTTCTCTATCAGTTTGATATCCTTTACCTTTCCTGCGGCTTCCCATGCAAGATCATCAAATGCTCTCTTCTCTACATTTGTAATATCCACAGGTACAGCTATCACCAGCTCTGGCTTGTGTACTCTCTTAAAGTATCCATCAAGCACTGTTCCTAATAAATACCTCATATTTGTGTAATCTGAAATAACCCCATGTTCCATAGGTTTTATAACCCTCACACTATATGGCTGTTTCTCATACATATCAAATGCTTCATCTCCGATTGCTTTGACTTTATCATCTTCATCAAAAGCAATCATGTTCTTAATCTTTAAAAATTCTTTCTTCTTTGTTGCAGCAATTCTTAAATGTCTGCTTCCTAGTTCAATTCCTAACTGTGTCGTTTTCATATTTCTGCTCCTTATATCATGTGTTCTTCCCGAAAACTTATATATGTTCTGTCTCCAATGATAATATGGTCACACAATGGTATTCCAAGAAACTCTCCTGCTTCTTTCATGCGCTTCGTTGTGAGAATATCCTGCCTGCTTGGTGTTGGATCACCCGATGGATGATTATGGATCATTAGAACTGATACCGCTTCACACCGCAATGCCTCAAGAAATAGTTCTCTTGGCGAAGCCACTGTCTGATTTACCGTTCCTACAGAAACTTTAAGTTCTTTGATAACTTTATTTTTCCCATTAAAAAAGATTAAAATCATCTCTTCCCTGTTTAAATGCCGCATCTGTTCCATATAATAATCTGCAATCGATGACGGATCATGAAAACTTATCTTATCTTCTACTTTTGCCTGTGCTAATCGTTTGGATAATTCAGCAATGCATAAAATCTGCATTGCTTTTACTTTCCCGATTCCAGGTATCTTTTGTAATTCTTCTCTGGAAGTATGACAGATTCCAAGAAGCCCTTCATAAAAAGGATTCATTGATAAAATCTGCTTAGAAAGATCCACCACTGTCAGATCTTTCGTTCCACTTCTTAAGACTACTGCCAGCAATTCTGCATCTGACAAAGCCTCTACTCCACTTTTTTCACACTTTTCATAGGGTCTTTCTGAAATTGGTAATTCCTTTAATGTCTGATGTTTTTTCTCCATATCTGATCCTTTCTACCGAAAAAATCCCAAAGATCAAAAACATTTCCCATTTATAAATTTTATCATAACTTTTCTTTTATGTATAGAAATCAAACCGTTGTTTTCCTTAAATTTTTCTTATTTCTTATACTTCTGGAATTTCAACTAATCCTTTTTCTTCCATTCTCTGTAGTGACATGATAATTCCGTATTTTGCATGAGGGTAAGTAAGCCCTCCCTGGAAATAAACCGCATATGGTTCTTTCATCGGTCCATCTGCACTTAATTCAATGGATGCACCAGATACAAATGTTCCTGCTGCCATAATGACCTGACTATCATATCCTGGCATATCCCATGGAATTGGCGTTACATGGCTGTCAATCGGAGATGCTTTCTGAATTCCCTCACAAAATGCAACCAGTTTCTCTGGATCATGAAATTCTACTGCCTGAATGATATCATGGCGTTCTTCTTTTCCATCTGGAATGACTTTAAATCCTAATTTCTCATAAAGGTTTGCTGCAAAGATTGCTCCTTTAACCGCTGCATTAACAACCGTTGGTGCCATAAAGAACCCTTGGATAAACTGACGGTTTACCCCTAGACTTGCTCCTACTTCCTTTCCAAGTCCCGGTGTTGTAAGTCTGTATGCACACTGTTCGATCAGGTCACTTCTTCCACAGATATAACCACCGATTGGTGCTAGTCCCCCACCTGGATTCTTGATCAGAGAACCAACAATCATATCGGCTCCAACTTCTGATGGTTCCTTTTCCTCCACAAATTCACCATAGCAGTTATCAACCATAACGATCAGATCTTTGTTGATCTCTTTTACAAATGCAATCGCTTCCCCGATCACATCAACCGATAATGTTGGTCTTGTAGCATATCCTTTGGATCTCTGGATATGAATCAGTTTCGTTTTGTCATTGATCGCATCTTTGATTCCTTCAAAATCAAAACTTCCATCTTCTAACAGATCTACCTGTGCATATGTAATCCCATATTCTTTCAGGGATCCTTTGGATTCACGGATTCCGATCACTTCTTCTAGTGTATCATATGGTTTTCCTGAAATAGCAAGAATTTCGTCTCCTGGACGTAAATTTGCGGATAATGCCAGACCTAATGCATGAGTTCCACATGTGATCTGTGGTCTTACAAGTGCATCTTCTGTTCCAAAAACATCGGCATACAAAGCTTCCACTGCTTCTCTTCCAGAATCATTATATCCATATCCTGTTGTACCACCCAAATGCATCTCTGCGATCTGGTGTTTCTGCATCGCATTTAATACCTTGATCTGATTTAACTGTGCGATCGCATCTAATTTTTCAAAACGGTCTTTTAACCCTTTTTCTACTTCTTGTGCGTAGTCGAAGACTTTCTCTTCGACTCCCATTTCCTTATAATAGTTCTTTAACTGATTCATCATAGATCCCCTTTTCTTTTAATATTGTAAGCATATATGTTAAAATCTCATCTTCTGATCCAAATTTTGACTTATCTACCATGACAACTTCTTTTTCTCTTCCAAACCAAGTCAGCTGGCGCTTTGCAAAATGTCTGGTGTCTTTCTTGATCAGATCGATCGTATCTTCTAGAGATAAATTTCCTTCCAGGTATTCAAATACCTGACGATATCCAATTCCCTGCATGGAAACCATCGTCTTTTCATAGCCTTCTTCTTTTAATCGTTTTACTTCATCGATCAAGCCTTGTTCTGCCATGATATCAACTCTTTTGTTGATTCTGTCATATAAGATATCTCTTTTATGATTTAATACAAAATAAGCAAAATTATATGGTGATGTCTTTGCTGCTTCTTTCTCATTGTGTTCTGAGATCGGATATCCATTTAATTTATAAAATTCTAATGCGCGGATCACTCGTTTGACATTATTTTTATGAATTTTTTCTGTAGACTTTGGATCAACTTGTTTTAACATCTCATACAGACTGTCATTTCCTTCTGTTTTTGCCTTTTCTTCCAATTGTCTTCTATATTCCTGATCTCCGTCTTCCTTTGTAAAATCAATATCATAAAGAAGACTTTGAATATAGAATCCTGTTCCACCGACGATCAGTGGAATCTTTCCTTTTGCATAGATTTCTTCTAATGCATCTTTTGCCATCTGCTGAAATCTTGCCACATGGAATTCTTCCCTTGGGTCAAGTTCATCCACAAGATAATGTTTGACCCCTTCCATCTCTTCTGGACGGATCTTCGCGGTTCCAATATCCATTTTCTTATAGACTTGCATGGAGTCTGCGGAAATGATCTCTGCATTTAAGATTTTTGCTAATCGGATCGATAACTCTGTTTTTCCAACCGCTGTCGGTCCTGTTAAAATTACCATTGGTTTCATCTATTTAAAATCCTTTCGGCATAAGTTCTGATAATCGATAAGTTTCAAATCCATCTGGACTTTGACAGATCACTTTGAGTTCTGGATTAAATTCATGCAGAAACTGTCGGCAGATCCCGCATGGATACACAGTTTCTTTGTCACTTCCATTGGATGCGATCGCAATCACTTCAAAATCATGGTATCCTTCGCTAACTGCTTTGACTGCTGCCGTTCTTTCTGCACAGATAGCCGCTCCATAAGAAGAATTCTCCACATTACATCCTGTAAATACTTTTCCTTCCTTTGTAAGAATTGCTGCTCCTACCTGAAATTTTGAATATGGTACATATGCTTTTTGTTTTGCTTTATCCGCAAGATTTAATAATTCCTGATCTGTCATGATATTTCCTCCTTATCTGGCTTCCTATACGATTCTTTTAAACTTCTTATCTATCTCATATTTACTCATTTTAATGATCGTCGGTCTTCCGTGTGGACACTGGTATGGATTCTCAAGTTTCATCAGTTCATCTAAGAGATGTTCCACTTCCATCAACGATACCCTCTGGTTTCCTTTGATCGACATCTTACATGCCATCGTTGCGATCTTACTTGCGATCACTTCAGTATCCATTGTCCCGTTTTCCTGGCTCACTGCATCTAAAAGTTCCATAAATAAATCTCTTTCCCCAATTCCATAAAGATTTGCGGGAACTTCACGGATACAATATTCATTTCCACCAAAGGATTCTATCGTAAATCCTAAACCTGCGAATGCATCTTTGTATCTTTCTAATGCTTCTGCTTCCATCATGGAAACCGTTACTACCATTGGCGGCTCTAATCTCTGACTGTAGATTTCTTTTTCTTTAAAATTCTTCATCAGTCTTTCATAGTTCACCTTCTCATGTGCCGCATGCTGGTCCATAATGAATAACTGGTCTTCGTATTCGATCAGCCAGTAGGTCTTAAAGAGCTGTCCTAAGATCTTGCGGTCAGGTCTTGCCTGTACAGAAAAGACCGGATCTTCTCTTAATGTCATCTGGTTACTGCTTAATTCATCGGTCTTGTATTGCGGGAATTCTTTTTTCTGTGTGTTGTAGTTTAAGCCTGCGTAGGTTGGTTTCTTTGCGGTTTGAGATGATTCGCTCTTTAAACGCTCTTGTTTCATACCCTCAGGCTTTGCCCTATGTCCTATTGAATTTGCTGCAATTGACGACTTTTCAATCTGCTGCACACCTTGTCCTTGCTGATTCGTCTGACTTTGTCGCATCTTTGCAAAGTCTTTCATCGTCTGGTCCATCTTCTGAGTCTCTTCTTTCCTTCGATTTACCTCAAATGGCTCAGGCTTTTTCACTTCTTTTGTTTTCGGCTGCTCTTTCTTCTTCGGTGTTTCTCTTAATACATCCTGCACCAGATCTTTCTGAAGTAACGCCTCCTTGACTGTATCCACAACCAGTTCATAAATCTCTCTTCCATTGCGAAATCGTATCTCCATCTTCGTCGGATGGACATTGACATCCAATAATTCCTGATTAATCTTAAAATCAAGACACACAAACGGATATCTATGTTTCATCGTAAAAGTACGATATCCTTCTTCAATCGCCTTGTAAATGATCGAGCTTTTGATATATCTTCCATTGATAAAATAGCTCTCATAATTTCTGTTGCCTCTGGAAACATAAGGTTTTGCGACAAATCCTGTCACTTTGACATCTTCACTTTGTGCTTGTACAGGAATTAACGCTCCTGCCACATCTCTTCCATAGATATGATAAATGATATCTTTAACTTTTCCATTTCCAGAAGTATAAATCTTATTCTTGTTATTATGAATAAATTTGAAGGAGATTTCGGGATGGCTTAGGGCAATGTGCACCATCATCTGTTCCACATATCCTGCTTCGGTTGTCGCACTCTTTAAGAACTTTCTTCTTGCTGGTGTATTATAAAACAGATTCTTTACAAGAAATGTCGTTCCATCGGGTGCTCCGATGTCATCAAAAGCTTCTTCCTCTCCTCCATAGATCTTATAGGATACTCCACTAAAACTTTCTGCTGTCTTTGTTACTAGTTCAACCTGTGCAACCGCACTGATACTTGATAATGCCTCTCCTCGAAATCCAAGAGAAGATACACTTAACAGATCTTCAACCGAACGGATCTTACTTGTTGCATGACGCAAAAATGCAGTCTTTACCTGATCTTTTGGAATTCCGATTCCATTATCTGTAACTCTTATTAACGTCATTCCGCCATCTTTGATCTCAACCGTGATCGCATTGGCATTGGCATCAACTGCATTTTCCACAAGTTCCTTTACAACAGAAGCTGGTCTCTCAATGACTTCTCCTGCTGCGATATTATCGATTGTCTTTTGATCCAGTAATTGTATCTTCGCCATAAATTACTCCTCGTTCTTTAACTTTTCCTGTAATACATACAGGTAATTTAATGCTTCCAGTGGTGTCATATCGGAAAGATCTTTTTCTCTTAGTTCTGCCATAAATGGATGTTCCATTGTTGGCTCATCACTTTCCCTGAAGAAGCTTAACTGTTCGGCCTCTCCATATGGCATGATGTCTTTAGCACCTGATGTC
This sequence comes from Anaerostipes sp. Marseille-Q3525, assembly GCF_018223505.1. NCBI lineage: Bacteria > Bacillati > Bacillota > Clostridia > Lachnospirales > Lachnospiraceae > Anaerostipes > Anaerostipes sp. Marseille-Q3525. The sequence goes on along the minus strand of NZ_JAGTTT010000007.1, from coordinate 86,074 downwards.
AGATCGTGTTCTTCCAGCTCTCTTGCGATCTCTTTTGCACGGTTGATCACTGCATCTGGTACTCCTGCAAGTTTCGCTACCTGAACTCCATAACTCTTGTCTGCACCGCCTTTTACGATCTTACGAAGGAATACGATATCGTCTCCCTGTTCTTTGACCGCGATACAGTAGTTATGTACACTGTCGATCTTACCTTCTAACTCTGTCAGTTCATGGTAATGTGTCGCAAACAGAGTTTTTGCACCAAGAAGCTTGGAATTACTGATATATTCCACAACTGCCCATGCAATAGACAGTCCGTCAAATGTACTGGTTCCTCGTCCAATCTCATCTAAGATCAGCAAGCTGTTTTTTGTCGCATTTCTTAAAATATTGGCAACTTCACTCATCTCAACCATAAATGTACTCTGTCCGGAAGCAAGATCATCAGATGCCCCGACTCTTGTAAAGATACGATCTACGATACCAATATTAGCTTTTGCCGCTGGTACAAAAGAACCAATCTGTGCCATTAACACGATCAGGGCAACCTGCCTCATATAGGTTGATTTACCTGCCATGTTTGGTCCCGTGATGATCGCGACACGATTCTTCTTATTGTCAAGGTATGTGTCATTAGAAATGAACATATCATTTGGAATCACCTGTTCTACAACCGGGTGTCTTCCATCTTTGATATCAATTGTTCCTCTTACATTTAATTTTGGACGCACAAAATGATTGCGTTCTGCGACATATGCAAAAGAGGCCATTGCATCAATCTGTGCGATCACATTGGCTGTTCTTGAGATTCTCTCCATCTCTCCTGCTAATGTTTCACGGATCGTAACATAAGTTTCATATTCTAACGCATACAGACGATCTTCAGATCCTAAGATCGTATCTGCCAGCTGGTTTAATTCTTCTGTTGTATATCGCTCAGAATTTGCCAGTGTCTGCTTACGAATATAATAATTGGGCACAAGATCTTTGTAAGAATTTGTTACATCCAAATAATACCCAAAAACTTTATTATATTTAATCTTCAGATTCTTGATTCCAGTTTTCTCTCGTTCTCTTTCCTCAAGTTCCATCAACCACTGTTTTCCTTCTGTTTTCGCACGTTTTAATTGATCAATATCATCTTTAAACCCTTCTTTGATGATTCCGCCTTCTTTGATCGCAAGCGGTGGTTCTTCAATAATGGAATCTTCTAACAGATCATGAATATCTTCTAATGGGTCTAAATCTTCTCTTAACCCTGATAATAGCGAATCTTTACATTCTTCAAGAATCGTTTTGATCGCTGGTAAAAGTTCCAATGATGTCTTAAATGCGATCATATCTCTTGGATTTGCTGTCTTATAACTTACTTTTGTCATCAGACGTTCCAGATCATAAATTGGATTTAAGTATTCTCTTAATTCTTCTCTCACGATCGTCTGATTCGTAAGTGTTGTGATTGCATCGTATCTCTCTTCGATCTTTTTCTTGTCAACCAATGGCTGCTCTACCATATTTCTTAACATTCTGGCTCCCATGGCTGTCTTTGTCTTATCTAATACCCATAAAAGGGAACCTTTTTTCTGTTTATCTCTTAATGTCTCGCACAGTTCTAAATTTCTGCGGCTGGAACTGTCAATGATCATAAATTCACTTGTCTCATATGCATCAATATGCATCAAATGATCTAAGGAACTTTTCTGTGTCTCATGCAGATATCCAAGTAATGCACCAGTTGCGATCACTCCCATTGGATAATCCACAAGTCCAAGACCTTCTAAATTTCCTACTTTAAACTGACGTTTGATCCGTTCTTCTGCCTGTTCTTCATCAAAATGATATGGCTCAATGCTTGAGATCACGATAGACATCTTATCTTTTAAATAATCAAAATCCATACCACTGATCAGGAATGCATCATTGCAAATAATCTCTGCCGGCTCGAATTTAAAGATTTCATCTCGTACCTTTGCTAAACTGTCCATGGAGGTTGTTCTGAAATCTCCTGTTGTGACATCAACAAATGAGATTCCATAGCTTCCATCACTTGCAAAGATACACATCAGATAATTATTCTTCTCATCATCAAGACTCTGCTGTGAAATATTCGTTCCAGGTGTTACGATACGCACGATCTCTCTCTTTACGATCCCTTTTGCCTGGCTTGGGTCTTCCACCTGCTCACAGATTCCGACTTTGTATCCTTTTTCTACTAATTTATTTAAATAAGAATCTACAGCGTGATAAGGAACGCCACACATTGGTGCGCGCTCCTCAAGTCCACAGTTCTTTCCTGTTAATGTAATCTCTAATTCTTTGGATGCCGTCAGTGCATCATCAAAGAACATCTCGTAGAAATCTCCGAGGCGGTAGAATAAGATACAATCCTTATTCTCTTCTTTGATCTGCATATACTGCTGCATCATCGGTGTAAGTTTTCCTTTTTTAGCCATGGATCTGTTCTCCCATATAATAGAAACCTTTTTCCTCAACTAATTTGACATCGGCCATTGTACCGATCTGTTCTTTGCATCCTCTGAAATGAACTAACAGGTTATTTTCCAATCTTCCTGTTAACATTCCTTCTTCGTGTGTATTTTCCTCTTCGATCAGAACTCTCTCGATATCTCCTACTTTCTTCTTACAGTTCTTTGCTGATGTCTCTTTTAATAAGGCAAGAAGTCTATCAAAGCGGTCTTTGATGACATCTTTATCCACCTGATCCTCCATGCTTGCTGCTGGTGTTCCAGAACGTTTGGAATATACATATGTGTATGCACTGTCAAATCCGACTTCTCTTACAACATCTAATGTCTCTTCGAAGTCTTCTTCTGTCTCTCCAGGGAATCCTACGATAATATCTGTTGTAAATGATACTCCAGGGATTCTCTCCTGAATCTTCTTAGCTAATGCAATATACTGTTCTTTTGTATAGTGACGGTTCATCAATTTTAACAGACGGCTGCTACCTGACTGCATTGGAAGATGCATATGTTTACATACTTTCTTGCTTGTTGCCATCACTTCGATCAGCTCATCAGATAAATCCTTTGGATGTGGAGTCATAAAACGGATTCTTTCTAATCCTTCGACTTTTTCTACTTCTCTTAATAACTGGGCAAAAGACATTGGTTCCTCTAATGTCTTTCCGTAAGAGTTTACGTTCTGTCCAAGAAGCATAACCTCTTTGACTCCTTCTGATACTACCTGTTTTACTTCTTTAATGATATCTTCCGGCTTACGGCTTCTCTCTCTTCCTCTTACATATGGTACAATACAGTAACTACAGAAGTTATTACATCCATACATGATATTGACTCCACATTTGAATGAAAACTTACGGTCACTTGGAAGATCTTCCACAATCTGGTCTGTATCTTTCCAGATATCAACGATCATCCCCTTAGAATCAACTCTTGCTTTTAATAATTCAGCTAATTTGAAGATATTATGTGTTCCAAAAATGATATCTACGAATTTATAACTTGTACGGATTTTCTCAATGACATGTTCTTCCTGCATCATACATCCACATAATCCGATCATCATCTGTGGATTTCTTTCTTTCATCTTCTTAACCTGTCCTAAGTGTCCATATAACTTTGTATTGGCATTTTCACGGACAGTACATGTATTAAAAATTAAGAAGTCTGCATCTTCTGTCTCAACTTCTTCATATCCGATCGTTTCTAGGATTCCTAATAACTTTTCTGAATCTTTTTCATTCATCTGACAGCCAAATGTTGTTACATGGCATGTTAACTTACGTCCTAATTCTTCAGACTTTTTCTGAACCCATTTTTTCATTTCTTCCATATATTCGTACTGTCTTGACGACTCATTCTTTAACTGTTCCATTCTATTATTTCTCCTACTTTATCTAATTCATCTCTATTTTTACAGTATCTCTGATTATATCATGAATATTTTGCTTAGACAAATATTAATTTGCTGGTTTGATGACGTAATCGAAACCACTACCGGATGTGTATGGAGAATGTTACTGGCTGTAAACTGATGTTTTCTCAGACAGAAGATGTGAAGTTTGAATATTTCTATCTCATACATGCAACTCTATCACAAATCAAAATTTTTCTTGTCACATTGCCTCGTATAAAGTAAAATATAAGTAATATTTATGTTAAGTTATTGTTAAAAAGGAGAAATGTTGTATGGACTATACTATCATACTTGCTCTGATGGGAGGCCTTGGCCTCTTTCTTTATGGAATGAAACTGATGAGCGATGGACTTGAGAAAGCTGCCGGTGCCAAACTTCGCCGGATTCTTGAAATATTTACTACAAACCGTTTGACCGGTATGTTAGTCGGTATCTTTTTTACCGCAGTCATTCAGTCCTCCAGTGCTGCTACTGTTATGGTAGTAAGCTTTGTAAATGCTGGGCTTATGAACTTATCTCAGGCTGCCGGAGTTATCCTTGGTGCCAATATCGGTACTACTGTTACTTCTCAGCTTGTATCTTTTAATCTTTCTGAGATCGCACCTGTCTTTTTGATGGCTGGTGTTATCATGGTATTATTTATGAATAATCCTACGGTTCAGAAAATTGGAGAAGTTGTTCTTGGATTTGGTGTTTTATTTATGGGATTAACTTCCATGTCAAGTGCTATGTCTGTGTTAAAAGATTCACCATTGATCACGTCTTATCTTCAGACACTTGATAACCATTTCCTTGGAGTTTTATTTGGATTTATCATGACTGCGATCTTACAGAGTTCTTCAGTCACTGTAAGTATCGTTTTGTTAATGGCCTCACAGGGATTATTAAGCCTTCCGATCTGTTTCTTTATTATCCTTGGATGTAATATGGGATCTTGTGTATCTGCATTACTTGCCAGCTTAAGTGGTAATAAGGGTGCGAAACGTGCTGCGATGATCCATTTCTTATTTAACGTATTTGGAAGTATCATCATCTTTACAGGACTTAGTATCGCACTTGAGCCTATTACTAACTTCTTCTTAAGTATTTCCGGTGGAAATCTTGGACGAAGTGTTGCAAATGCACATACAACATTTAAGATCATTGAAGTATTATTCATGTTCCCATGTACACCTTTAGTTGTTGCATTAACTGAGAAGATCATTCCTGGAGAAGATCAAAAAGTACATCATAATGAATTACAGTACATCACAGAGATTTCCTTAAAATCTCCTGCAACTATGATTCCTCAGGCTAAGAATGAATTAAAACGTATGGCAGATATGGCACAGGAGAATCTGGATCGTTCCATCAAAGGATTTTTAAATCAGTCTGATGAATATCTGAATAAGATTTATCACAGAGAAGAAGACATCAACAATGTCAGCCATGCGATTACAGATTATCTGGTAAAATCAAACCAGTTATCTTTGCCTTTGGCCGATCAGAAGATTTTAGGTTCCATGTTCTATGTAGTCAATGATATTGAACGAATTGGAGATCACGCAGAGAACTTTGCTGATTATACAAAGACCGAATTAAAACATAATACTGGTCTTACTGGCGATGCAAAAGAGGAAATCAAAAAAATGTATGAAGCTGTCTCTAAACTGTTAAAACTTTCTTTAGAAAGTTTTATGGCTCAGGATGGTGTGAACACACAAGAAGATAAACTTGCTGAGATTGCTGCTTTGGAAGCTTCCATCGATAAGATGGAACGCCGCTACCAGAAGCATCATATCAAACGTCTTGCCAAAGGTGACTGTGAGCCAAGAGCTGGTTTATTATTCTCTGATATGCTTTCTGAATTAGAGCGTATCGCTGATCATAGTGTCAATATCGCATACTCTATGAGCGACGAAGATGAAGATGAAATGCTTGCTGCTGAGAATGAGGCCCTCGCTACGAATAATTAATTTCAATCGAATCAAAAAATATATAAATGATAAAAAAAGAATCCGCAAACCAAAGATACATAAAGTATCGAAAGGTTTGCGGATTCTTTTTAGTAGCTGTACACCCAATCCGAATGTATATCACATAATAATAACAAGATCGGCAGTGCAAGATACTTAATTGCCGCTAGTGTGAAATATACAAAATGTGGAAGAAAAATATTGCCTTTAAATTTTCCAATGATGTTTTGTATAGAGTTCTGACTGATATAGCTTCTTCATAAGGCATTCTCCTTCCTGTCCGTCCTTATTTTTGTTTCAAATCCTATCCCTCTTTCCTTTTTATAATTCTATTTATGATCCTTCTTATTGTTTTATTTTTTATTATCCAGATATGTAAACATAAAAACTTTTACTTTCGTCTTATATCTGTTTTCTACAAATACCCTGTAATTTCCCTCTTTCTGAATCTTGATCGAACAGTTAACATCCATGGAATTCATTGCATACCATTCTTTTCCCCGATCATCAATGATCCCTGAAACAAATTTTGAATCCTTCTTGGTATTCTCATCCATGGAATTTCCATTTGAAATCTCTACTGTCTCTCCTTTCTTTAGATAGACAGAGTTCGATTCCATTCTTGTCCCGGCTTTTAATTTCTGCACGAATACAAGATCATCTTTTTTTCTGGTAATTCTTTCTTTCATTGGTACAACTGGAAGCTTCTTTGCGAGTCTGACTTCATCATGTACTTCCAGTTTCTCAACATCCGTAACTTCTGCGATTGGCTCAGGGTCCATATATTTTTCCCTAAGATCACTAACTGTTATGACTGTTCTCATATAAATATCGTGATATCCTCTTGTAATAAATATCACAGCAAACATGGAAGTCACAAACAATAATGTACCCATACAAAGCCCTGCAAAAATCTTTATTATGTTCATACTTTCAATTGCCCTAATCCTGTATATCCTTGTCTTCAGCTGATTCTTATCTTCATATAGTGTTGCACAAAGATACGCCCCTTTTTCAAATGGTTTTATTCCTAGTCTGCATATGGTTGTAAAATATTCTTTCTTATTCTTTAAGATCTTTGTAACCGCCTGATCACAATAGCTTTCATTCCAGCTGTCTACATCAAAGACAAATCTCTGGATTAGTGGATTCCACCAGAAGACAATACGGCTGAATGCACAAAGCTGTTTCCATAGGATATCCTTATGACGGCAATGCATCAGTTCGTGTGCAAAAATGACATCCAGTTCTTCCTTGGAATAATCTTTTACTGGCAGCAAGATGACCGGTTTTATGATACCGCATATGATTGGTGTTGCGATCGTATAGGTCTGTTTCACTATTACATTTTGATGAATTCTAAGTTTCTTCTGCCACTCGTCCTTTACCTTTATCACATCTTTTTCACATAAACATGCTGTATTGATCAGATATTTCAACCTCTTGTGGATCTGAATACTATGAACGAAAGCTTTGCCCCATCCAACTGCCCAGATCAGCAAAAAACATCCAAACACATAAGGCAATGGATAATCTATTGAAAATGTCACATTATCATCGTACACACGGAATAATAAAACAAATACAACAGGTATCAAAAATGATAAGATCACAACTCTTAGTAATCTTATGCTCATCTTTATCAATCCCATTTTCTCAAGTGGCTTTTCTAATAATTTAAAACAGATAAATATGCAGCTTCCTGTCAATGCATTTAACAAAATCAAACTCATTATATAAATAATAGTCTGTTTGATCGTATAAATTATATTAATCCAAATCATCAATTAAATCCTGTAATTCTTCTTTCTCCTCTGGTGTGATCGTCTTTGTCAGTGTCTGGAACATTTCCTTGACCGAACCATCGTGCCAGAAATCTTTCATCTTTCTCATCTGTTCCTCACGGTATTCTTCCTCAGAAATGATCGCTGTGATATAACTGTAGTTTCCTCTTACTTCTGTGTTTAGAAAACCTTTGTCTTTTAGTTTTGCTATATAAGTTTTTACTGTGCTTCTTGCATAATCACGATCATAATGGTCTTTTAAATATTCGATAATATCATATGCCGTGATGTCATCTCCTAGTTTCCAGATACTCTTCATTATCAAAATTTCCACTTCTGATAATTCTTTTAATTTCATTCTTTTATCACCCTCCTTTATTGGTTATATTTATAGTTGATTATAACTATAGTTAATCTGAATGTAAATGATTTTCTCAAATTATTTCTTTTTCTCTATTGTGCATAATTTCATCGCTTGTTTTTCGTTAAAATGCACAAAAAAGGCAGCTTCTCTTTGAAACTGCCTTTTTCTTTGGTCTTAATGCATTTTTGTTACAGCTCTATGATCTTGTAATCCATTGGTGCTGCCTTTGTCTTAACCACAGTCTTTGTTAAATTCTTTGACAGTAGCTGTAATTCACTCTCACTTACACCTTCTTTAGCTTCTGCAAGATCGATCTCAATCTCTTTTTCCATTTGTGTTGGATTGATAAGAAGCAGCAATGCTTTATTCTCACATGCCTCTCCAAAAACATCTTTTTTGCTACTGATAAAACGCAGGATGGCTAGTACATCATCGTCTGCTGCCATATACAATGCATGTCCTGTCTGCAATACCTTTTCCTGATTTCTCATATTAGTAAGTTTCAGAACATCCTGATATGTTTCTTTATCATTTTCAAAAAATGTTCCCCTGTTAAATGGATCCATCAATCCATGCATTCCGTATTCATCTCCATAATAAATACATGGCATTCCAGGAACAAAGAACTGGACTGCTATCGCAAGCCTTGTGAGGGATTTTCCTTTCTGATCCATCTTTGATGTTATGACATATTCTGCCTGCTGCTCTCTCGATGGAAAGTTCTCGTTCATTCCTGTTGCAAGTGTCGTCCGAATTCTTGGAATATCATGAGAGGATAATAGGTTCATCAGTGCATAATACAGTGGTTTTGGATAGTTGCACTGCTGGGATAGCAAGAATGTCTTCATATCTTCGGCGCTTTGATTGCCGAGTAAATAATCTGTGACATTGACTTTCAACGGATAGTTCATTGCGCTGTCTAAGCCTTTTCCCAACGCATATTTACGTTTCGTTCCGTAGCTTTCTTTGGTTGTGACATCTTCCCATACTTCCCCGATCAAGGCATAATTCTTGAACTTATTCTTTAGTTCACTTCGCAGTTTAAAGATAAATTCATCTGGAAGCTCATCTGCTACATCAAGACGGAACCCTGATGCTCCAAGACTTAACCAGTGTTTGATCACCGAATCTTCTCCTGTGATAATGTAATCCACAAATTTCTCATTTAGTTCATTGACTTCCGGAAGGGTTTCAAATCCCCACCAGCTCTTATAAGTTCCGTCCTCATTAAAGTCATACCAGTCGTAATACTTCGATTCTTCTCCCTGATATGCACCGGGTTCCTGATAGTTTCCCCTCTTATTAAAATAGACGCTGTCATCTCCAGTATGGGAATATACGCCGTCTAAGATCACATGAATCCTTCGTTCTTTGGCAAGCTGGCATAGCCGCTTGAAATCTTCGTTATTCCCAAGGAATGGATCGACTTTCTTATAATCTGATGTATTGTAGCGGTGATTTGATGCTGCTTCTCCGATTGGGTTTAAATAAATACAGTTGATTCCTAATCGTTTAAGGTCATCTAGTTTTGATATGATTCCTTCGATATCTCCTCCAAAATAATCACACGGATCATAAAATTCTTTTCCAGGAAGTGGTCCAAAGATTGGGCGTTCTTCCCATTCATCGTGAAGATACACATCTCTTCCCATACTCTCATGGTATGCTTTTCCACGTTCCATATTCTTTTTATTTCCCTGACAGAAACGGTCTGGAAAAATCTGATACATGATTCCTTTAGACATCCATCTTGGTGTGTCAAAGTCTTTTTCATATACCGTGATCTGGAAACTTTGTGGAGTGTCATCATAGATCATCCCTTCTCCCTGTGTCTGTCCATGCTTCGCTCCATAAAAATAACATCTGCCATGTTCCCAGATTCGAAAATAATACCACACAATCCCTGCTTCATTTGTAATCTTTAAATGTTCTTCCATACAGTCTTTTTTTCGTTTCATCTCGTATTCCCGATGAAAGGTTTCGGAATACATAATAATCTCTGCTTTGCTGACCGACTCCCCTGTTTCATAAAGCCTTATGGTCATCTCACTTCCGCAGGTGACTGCTCCTACGGGAGTTCTGTATTTTTCTATTGACGCGTTATGAATCATAATATTAATCTCATCTTCTTGTAACTCTTATTTTACTGGTTTCAGGTTCCAGATTTTTTCATTATATTGTTCAATCGTTCGGTCTGATGAAAAATATCCGGATTTTGCTGTATTGATCACTGTTTTTTTGATCCATTCCTCTTTTTGATCTACATACAGCCGGTACATCGTTTCATATGTTTCGATGTAAGATGGAAAATCTGCCAGAACATAATATGGATCTGCTTCTCCATATTCCCCAAATAGTAACGACTGGTAGATTTCTGAATATTTCTTGCCGTAGTATAACAGATTTCCTTCGATCAGGCAGTTGCATACATCACGAATCCATGGATTATTTTCAAATATGATTCCTGGATTGTATGTATGATAGGTTTTTTTATTATAATTACCTTCTGCACTATCTCCGAAAATAAAGATATTTTCTCTTCCGACTCTTTCAGCGATCTCTATATTCGCTCCGTCCATGGTTCCGATCGTTAATGCTCCGTTCATCATAAATTTCATATTTCCAGTTCCAGAAGCTTCCATTCCGGCAGTTGATATCTGTTCACTGATATCTGCTGCCGGAATCAACATTTCTGCAACAGACACACAATAATCTTCTACAAAAACAACCTGAATCTTTCCTTTCATATCCGGATCTTTGTTAACCATCTCTGCCACAGAATGAATCAGCCTTATGATCTCTTTTGCTTTCGTATACCCAGGTGCCGCCTTTGCTGCAAAAATAAATGTGATCGGTGTCGTAATACATTCCGGATCTTTTTTGATCCTCTGATAAACATAAATGATATGCAGACATTTCATTAACTGCCGTTTATATTCATGCAGACGTTTACAATGTACATCAAAGATGGAATCTGGATTAATTTCAATTCCTTGTTTTTCTTTAATATATTTTGCAAATCGAATCTTATTATTCTCTTTTACTTCGCTGTATTTCTTTAAGAATTCTTCATCCTCTTTATATAGAAGAAACTGTTCAAACAGATGATAATCTTTAAGAATATCTCCCTTTATATATTCTTTCGCCAAATGATAAAGTCCCTGATTTGCAAGCCCAAACCAACGTCTGTGTGTGATCCCATTTGTGATCGCAAGATATTTCTGTGGAAAGATACGATACGAACTATTAAATATCTTCTCTTTCAGAATATCCCCATGAAGGTTTGATACTCCGTTCACTCTTCTGCATACTGCTACACATAAATTTGCCATGCGGATCTCATTGTTTCCGATAATCGCCATACTTCGCACTTTTTCTTCATCATGACTGTAATATGCCCTAATCTTATTACAGTATTTTTCATTGAACGCGCAGACGATCTGATAAATTCTTGGAAGCAAAAAACGAAACATATTTTCATCCCAGCATTCCATGGCTTCTGTCATGATCGTATGGTTTGTATAATGGAACATTTTCTTTACAATCTGATAAGCTTCGTCCCATCCAAATCCTTCTTCATCCATCAAAATCCTCATTAATTCTGGAATTGCAAGAGCTGGATGTGTTTCATTGATCTGAATTACAACATGATCTGGCAATGTATGCAGATCACTAAATATCTGTTTATGTCTCTTGAGCATTGACTGCATTGTTGCAGATGCAAGAAAATAAAACTGTTTTAACCTTAACTGTTTCCCCTGCATATGGTCATCGGATGGATATAATACTTTTGATATTGCTTCGGCAAATGTCTGATCTGCCATTGCTTTATCATAGATTCCTTCATTAAAAGAATGAAGATCAAATCTTTGTTTACTTCTTGCACTCCATAAGCGAAGAGTTGCCGGAGTTTTGGTTTTGTATCCAATGATCGGCATATCATATGGAACTGCGATCACTGTATTATAATCTTTCTGCTTGATCTCTAAACCATTCTCTGTCCAGTTTTCCTCAATTGTTCCGTTAAAATGAACTTCTACACTTAATTCGGGCCGTTCAATTTCCCATATATTTCCGTCTCTTAGCCAGTCATCTTCCATCTCGATCTGAGTTCCATCGACAATCTTTTGACGAAACATCCCATATTCATAGCGGATTCCACAACCAACTGCTGGCAGTTCCATGGTTGATAGTGAGTCTAAGAAACATGCTGCAAGCCGCCCAAGTCCACCATTTCCAAGTCCTGCTTCGTTCTCTTCCTCTGTGATCGCATCAAAGTCAATTCCCATCTCCAAGAATGCTGCTTTATATGTTTCATATAGTCCTAAATTGATCAGATTATTTGAAAATGCTCTTCCTAAAAGAAATTCTGCAGACATATAATAAAGTTTCTTTGCCCCTTGTTCCTGAACTCTTCTTCTGCTGTCCGCCCAGGATGTCATGATATCTTCCCTGATACACTCTGCTGCCGCTTTATAAATTTCATCATTGGTCGCCTCACCGATCGTTGTTCCTAAGGCATGAATCAGTTTACTCTTGATCCTTTGTACGATCTGTTTGCTGTCTGTTACGTTCATCTATGCCTCCTTTCTGTGAAAAAAACAGGGCATCTTATAGATGCCCGTTGTTTTTCTGAAATTTATAATACGCTCTTATACATGTCCAGATAAATTTTTGCAGATTTTGCAAAACTGTTATCGGATTCCATAGCTCTTCTGATCAGTCCATGTTTTCTCTTTGGACTCTGCAGAGTCTGTAATGCATAATGGATTGCTCCAAGCATCTCGTGTGCATTGTAGTTTGCAAATGAGAATCCATTTCCTGTATCTTCGTATTCATTGTAGCTTTGTACCGTATCACGCAGTCCACCTGTCTCACGTACGATTGGAAGTGTTCCATATCGAAGTGCGATCATCTGTGAAATTCCACATGGTTCAAATTTGGATGGCATTAAGAACAGATCACTCGCTGCATAAATCTGGTGTGCGATCGCATTATCATATGCGATGTATGAACATACTCTTCCTTTGTATTTATTTTCCATATAACGGAAGAATTCTTCATATTCATAATCACCCGTTCCAAGAATTACAAATGCAACATTCTCTGTACACATGATCTCATCTAACATGTATTTTACAAGATCCAGACCTTTCTGCTCTGTTAATCTTGTAACCATACCGATGATCGGAACTCCTGGTGTGATGGATAATCCAAGATTCTTGATAAGTTCGATCTTATCCTTTTTCTTTCCAGATAGATCATCTTTGTTAAAATGATATGGAATAAGCGGATCTGTCTCTGGATTAAATTCTTCCTGGTTCATTCCGTTTAAGATTCCCCATGTATCTCCTGCTCTTGCATTCAAAATTCCTTCCTGACGATATGCGAATGCAGGATCACGGATCTCCTGTGCGTAAGTTGGACTTACTGTACTCAAGCGATCTGCAAATACGAGGGCTGCTTTCATAAAGCTTGCACACTCATAATTATGCATAAATTCTGGTGTATCATATTTTGGATCGATTCCTAACCAATGTTCGAACTGATCAAATCCAAACTCTCCCTGATACATCATGTTGTGAATCGTAAAGATCGTTTTCGCATTTCCAATATCCCAATGTCCGTACTGTGTACGAAGTAAGATTGGGATCAGCCCTGTCTGCCAGTCATTACAGTGAATCACATCTGGAATAAATCCAATACGGCTTGCTGCCTCGATCACGGCACGGCAGAAGAAAGCATACTGCTCTCCTTCTGCAAGTCCACCGCGGTATACAGCATCTCCAAAGAAGCCTTCATTATCGATCAGATAATATGTAACATCATTGTAAAATAGTTCTTCTACACCGACATATGTTTCTCCACCAGCAAAGTTGATGTTGAAATCTGCCCGATGTTTTGTCTGGGCGCCATACTTGCCTTTCATCTGACTATGAAAAGGCATGATCACACGAGCATCAGCACCAATCTGGTTTAATTCTTTTGGAAGCGTTCCCATAACATCGGCCAACCCTCCAAGTTTCACAAATGGTGCACATTCAGCTCCTGCTAACAGCACTTTCAGTGAATTATTTTTACTCATTAACACTTGCTCCTTTCGGAATGAATACTGGATGGTTTGAAGATCCTGATAAGTGTGCCTTTGAATAAACTTTTACATGTCGGTCTAAGATTGTATGATTGATCTCTGCTTCTGGTGCGATAAATCCTTCTGCCATAACTACAGAATTCTTGATCACTGCACCTTCTGCAATCTGTGATCCACGGAAGATGATGGAATTCTCAACTGTACCATCTACTTCACATCCACTACAGATCAAACTATTGCTGACTTTCGCATTTGATCCATATTTTGCTGGTGCTCCATCGGCAGATTTTGTATAAATTCTTCTTCTTGCAAGGAATAACTCATTGTAAACTTCTGGTTTTAACATATCCATATTAACATTATAGTATGCTTCCAAAGATGTGATACATCCAACATATCCTTTGTATTCATATCCCTGAATAGCCAGTCGGTCAAAGTTTGGAACAATAACATCAAAGAAGAAGTGTTTCTTATTATGTGCGATCGCTGTTTCGATAAAATCGATCAACAGTGTTGTTTTCATAATATAAGTATCCATACTCTTCTTATTAGAGCGATGTTTTCCTTCTGAATAGCACATATCAAGAACTTTGTCATCTTCATCTGTCTTTAAATAAACTCCTTCATAATCGCAGTTTGTTGCATCATCGCTGTTATCAAAATACATCAGTGAGATATCTGCTCCAGATTTGATATGTTTATCTAACATATCCTGAAAATCTGCATTAAAGATCACATAAGAACGTCCTAATAATACATATTTTTCTTTTGCTTTCTTTAAGAATCCAAGTGTTCCACGAAGTCCGTCCATAACACTTGCGTATTCTCCAGATGGAGATGCATCATTGATATATGGTGGGAAAATATATAATCCACCACGTTTTTTATTTAATCCCCAGTCTTTACCTGAGCTTACATGGCTTAATAAGGAATCATAGTTTCTTCTTGTTAATAATCCAACATTTTTAATTCCTGCATTTACCATGTTACTTAACATAAAGTCTACTGTACGATAACGTCCACCAACAGGAAGTGCTGATAAACTTCTGGATCGTACAAGGTCTTTTAACTTTCTATTTTCTTCTCCTGCATTGATAATACCTAACATCTGTTTATCCATATCTTCAATCCTCCTAGTGTAAGATGGTATCTGGGTAGATCATTGCTCCGTCTTCAACAGTTGCATTTTCTAATGCTACACAATGATATCCGATTACAGTTACATTATTTCCTTCTCCAACCTTGCAACCCTGTTCGATAACAACTTCTTCATCGATCAGTGCTTTGTCAATCTGGCAGCCTGTTCTTACCACAGTATCTTTCATGATCACACTGTTTTTAACAACACTGCCTTTTCCAATCTTAACACCAGAATGGATGACACAGTTTTCTACTTCTCCTTCAATGATACATCCATCGGCAAGAATAGAATTCTTAACAGATGCACCTGGTGCTACAAAATGAGGTGGTAATGAGAAGTTTCTTGTGTAGATTCTCATCTTATCATCATTTAAGTCAATCTGAGGATTTTCATCTAGAAGTTCCATATTAGCTTCCCATAAGCTATCGATCGTTCCTACATCTCTCCAGTATCCATCAAATGAGTAAGCATACATCTTTCTTCCATCTTCCAACATTCTTGGAATGATATTCTTACCAAAGTCATGTTCTGATTCTGGATCATTTCCATCATCGATCAGATACTGACGGATCAGTTTCCATTTAAAGATATAAATACCCATAGAAGCTTTTGTACTCTTTGGTTCTGCTGGTTTTTCTTCGAATTCATAAATACGTTCATCTTCATCTGTATTCATGATTCCAAAACGTTTTGCTTCTTCATATGTAACATTCAAAACAGAGATTGTACAATCTGCATCTTTTTCTTTATGATACTGAAGCATTTTTGCATAATCCATTGTACAGATCTGGTCTCCAGATAATACGATGATATGGTCTGGATCATAATTATCAATAAAGTTGATGTTCTGATAAATCGCATCTGCTGTTCCACGATACCAGTTACCTGTTTCCCCACGCATATAAGGAGGTAATACATATGCTCCACCATTTAGATCATCCAGATCCCAGAATCCTCCAGTACCAATATATGCATTTAACTCTAATGGTTCATACTGTGTTAATACTCCGACAGTATCAATTCCTGAGTTTGCACAGTTTGATAATGGGAAGTCAATGATCTTATATTTTCCACCATATGATACAGCTGGTTTTGCTTTCTTCTGAGTTAATGCGAACAGTCTGCTACCTTGTCCCCCTGCAAGCAGCATCGCAACGATTTCTTTCTTGTTAATCATAACTCTTGTTCCTCCTTTATTTTACACCTTGATTTTTATTCTTATTAGTTCTTCTTGTCTTTCTTGCTTTCTTTTTTGGCTGCTCCTTTTCTTTTGTTACAGTTTTGGTTGTTTCTTTTGTATCTTCCTTCTTTGAAGTCTCACTCTTTGGTGCAGGTTTCTTCTCCTGCACTGCTTTCTTGATAGGTTCTGCCTTCTTTGTCTCTTCTACAACTTCTTTTGTTACTTTCTTAGCTGTCTCAGTTTTTTTCGCAGCTGTCTTTCGTGGTTTTTTCTCCACTTCCTCGATCTTATAATATACAACGCTTAGTGGTTTTAAGGAAATCTGTGCACACTGCTGATATGTTGCCTTTCCTTCTGATGGTACTTTCACACGTTTTGTTGAAACTTTTGTTTCTGAAACATCACCATCTCCACCAAAATCAAGCTCACTGCTGTCTAAGATCTTCGTAAGTTTTGATTTCTTTGGCAATGGAATCAGATACTTATCCCATTCCATCGGTGTAAAATTGCAGACACAAAGGATCTGTTCCTGTTTTCTTCCTCTGCCTCTCTTACTCTTTCGTATAAATGCTACAACACTATGATCTGCATCACGCTGTAAACACCATTCAAATCCTGCTGGATCCTGATCTAATTCATAAAACGCTGGATGAGCTTTATAAATTTCATTTAATTTTGCTACATATTCATGGAAAGAATCATGCATCTCATACTGGTCAATCAAGAACCAGTCAAGCTGTTCCTTGTCTCTCCACTCGACAAACTGAGCAAATTCTCCACCCATAAATAATAATTTCTTACCAGGATGTGCGATCGTAAATCCATATAATGTACGCAAAGATGCAAACTTCTCATCATATGCTCCATACATCTTATTGATCATGGAACCTTTGCCATGAACAACCTCATCATGTGAATATGGCAGAATATAGTTCTCACTGTATGCATAATCCATAGAAAAAATGATCGCTCCATGATTATCTTTACGATATAATGGATCAAGTTCCATATAATAAAGGGAATCATGCATATATCCCATATTCCACTTATAAACAAATCCAAGTCCATCTGGATCATCGATATCACTTGTGACTTTTGGATATGCTGTAGATTCTTCTGCGATCGTTAGGAATCCTTCATATGTTGTACGAAGTGCTTCATTTAGATTACGAAGGAAATCAACCGCTTCATAGTTGATATTCGTTCCATCTTCGTTCGGCACATATTCACCTTCCTGTTTTCCAAAATCAAGATAAAGCATTGCTGATACAGCATCAATACGGATTCCATCAACATGATAAATATCTGCGAAGAACATTGCACTTGAGATCAGGAAACTTTGTACTTCTGGCTTCCCATAATTAAATAATAATGTTCCCCAGTCTGGCTGGCTTCCTTTTCTAGGATCTTCATGATCATAAATATGTGTTCCATCAAACATCGCCAATCCATGTTCATCTCTTGGGAAATGAGCTGGTACCCAGTCAAGGATCACACTGATTCCTGCTTTATGCAATTCATTGATCATATAATTGAAATCTTCTGGTGTTCCATATCTTGATGTTACCCCATAATATCCTGTTACCTGATATCCCCAGGAAAGATCGTATGGATATTCTGTGATCGGCATTAATTCGACATGTGTATATCCCATCTTTTGAAGATAAGGGATCAGCATATCAGCAATCTCTCTGTAATTATAAAACTCTCTCTCTTCTTCCTGTGGCATACGCCATGTTCCAAGATGCAATTCATAAATGGACATTGGTTGATCTATTGCCTGACGTTTCTTTCTCTGATTGATAAAACGTTTGTCAGACCATTTGAAATCGTCAAAATCCCAGACTTTTGATGCTGTATCAGGTCTGCACTCTGCATAGAACGCAAATGGATCACTCTTATAACGACAGATTCCATCGTATCCTTCTACATAATACTTGTACAGATCACCTTTCTTAAGTCCTTCAATCTCTATCGTATAGATTCCATCTTTGTCACCCTTCATTGGGTGGGCGAGTGGATTCCAAAAGTTGAAATCTCCTACGACACTTACTGATTTTGCATTTGGAGCCCAAACAGTAAATCTGTGAGTCTTTGTCTTCTTCTGGTAATGACAGCCAAACGTTAAATATGCTTGTCTGGCCTTCCCAGTCTGAAACAAATACAAATCCTCACGATTGATAGTTTCACTCATAGTATAACTCCTCCTTAAAATTTCCAAAACAAATAAAAAAGCGTAAACAGTCATGAACAATCTTCTTGTAAATGGCTTATTTACGCTTATTAGTCATATCTTTAATTTCTATATGTATAGCAAAGAATGTGACACGCTGTCATCTTACAAGATATTTCATATTCAAAGAACAATGTACTGTAAATATCTTTCGTTTCTTGTCCACTTTCTGGTCATTTATCCGCTGTTCAAAAAGTGTTTGTTTCACTAACTTTATTATACCAAAAATCAAAGTATATTTCAACAAATTGTACAATATTTAATACTTAAATTATTGTCATATTGTGAAATTCATCCAACCAATTAATATACAGATTTTGAATTTCTGATTTTAGGATCATATCCAGCTTTTTTCAATGCTTTGATGATCTTATTTTTGTGTTCACTACCGAATGCTTCCATTGTGATCGTAAGTTCTACCGCACTGTTTCTGTTGATACTTACGAACTGGTTATGTTCAAGCTTAACGATATTTCCCTGTGTTTCAGCGATCACCTGAGATACTCTTGTTAGTTCTCCTGGTTTATCTGGAAGGAATACAGATACTGTAAAGATTCGATCTCTCATGATCAGTCCATGCTGTACTAAAGATGCAATTGTGATCACATCCATATTTCCACCACTGATGATAGATACAACTTTCTTATTCTTTACGTCCAGATGTTTTAATGCTGCAATCGTTAATAATCCAGAGTTTTCTGCTAACATTTTATGATTTTCTAGCAGATCTAAGAAACATGGGATCAATTCTTCATCTTCTACTGTGATAATGTCATCAAGATTCTCCTGAACATATGGGAAAATAATCTTTCCAGGTGTCTGTACTGCTGTACCATCAGCAATTGTACTGACATGATCACATGATACAACTTTTCCTGCTTCTAAAGAAGCTTTCATACAAGCTGCTCCTGCTGGTTCGACTCCAATGACTTTGATCTTTGGATTTAATAACTTGGCAAGTGTTGATACACCTGTTGCAAGTCCACCTCCACCGATTGGTACAAGAATGTAATCTACTGTTGGAAGTTCTTTGAAGATATCCATAGCGATCGTTCCCTGTCCTGTTGCAACCGTTGGATCATCAAATGGATGAACAAATGTATATCCATGTTCTGCTGCAAGATCTAATGCATGTGCACATGCTTCATCATATACATCTCCATGAAGGATTACTTCTGCTCCAAGATCTTTTGTTCTGTTTACTTTTAACAATGGAGTTGTTGTTGGCATAACGATTGTTGCTTTTACGCCCTGTCTCGCTGCTGCTAGTGCAACCCCCTGTGCATGGTTTCCAGCAGATGCTGTGATCAGTCCTTTTGCTTTTTCTTCTTCAGATAATGTACTGATCTTGTAATATGCACCACGGATCTTGTAAGCTCCTGTAAGCTGCATGTTTTCTGGTTTTAAATAAACATCATTTCCTGTCTGGTTTGAAAAATATTCACTTTTGATCAGCTTTGTAGGAAGGACAACCTCCTGCACTTTATTATATGCTGCTTCAAAATCTTTTAGTTCTAACATTTTAATTTTCTTCTCCTTTTTCAAATAGTGCATTAACGAACATATCTGGATCAAATCTCTGAAGATCATCTACCTGTTCCCCAATACCAATATATTTTACCGGTATTCCTAATTCAGACTGGATTGCGATTGCAATACCACCTTTTGCTGTCCCATCTAATTTCGTTAAAATAATACCAGAAATATCTGTTGCTTCTTTGAACTGTTTTGCCTGTGCCATGGCATTTTGTCCTGTTGTTCCATCTAATACGATAAGTGTCTCTAGGTAAGCTTCACTGTATTCTTTCTGAATGATGCGATTGATCTTACTTAACTCATTCATCAGGTTCTTTTTGTTATGAAGACGTCCAGCTGTATCACATAATAATACATCAACATCTCTTGCTTTCGCAGCTGCTACTGCATCGTATACAACTGCTGCCGGATCTGCACCTTCTGCCTGACTGATGATATCAACACCAGCACGATTTGACCACTCTTTTAACTGCTCGATCGCTCCTGCACGGAATGTATCAGCTGCTGCAAGCAATACTTTCTTTCCCTGTCCTTTTAAAGATGCTGCAAGTTTTCCAACAGATGTTGTTTTACCTACACCATTTACTCCAATTACAAGTACCACGCTTTTTTTATCAGCAAAATCATAAGCAGTATCATCAAGACGCATTTGGTCTTTGATGGAGTCGATCAAAAGCTGTCTGCATTCTTCCGGCTCTTTGATCTTATTTTCTTTTACTTTTTTCTTCAAATCTTCAATGATATTCATGGTTGTATCAATTCCCATATCACTCATGATCAAAATTTCTTCCAGTTCTTCGTAAAAATCTTCATCGATTCCAGAAAATCCACTGAAAATAGAATCAAAACTTGAGGCGATATTGTCTCTTGTTTTTGATAACCCTTGGGCAAGTCGTTTAAAAAAACCTTTCTTTTCTGACATAGCTGTTCTCCTTTTATTCATCTAAATCATTCTCGATCAAATTAACAGAAACCTGTGTGGATATTCCCTTCTCCTGCATCGTGATACCATATAAGACATCTGCTGCCATCATCGTTCCTCTCCGATGTGTGATCACGATAAACTGGGTATCCTTTGTAAGTTTATGCAGATATTTTGCAAATCTTGTAACATTCGAATCATCTAATGCCGCTTCTATCTCATCTAACAGGCAGAATGGCGATGGTTTTAAGTTCTGAATTGCAAATAACAATGATATTGCTGTTAATGCTTTTTCTCCACCGGAAAGCTGCATCATATTCTGAAGTTTCTTTCCAGGTGGCTGTGCAATGATCCTTATTCCTGATTCTAACACATCATCATCGGTAAGTTCCAGTCTTGCTTCTCCTCCACCGAACAATTCCACAAAAACCTCCTGAAATACTCTCTGGATGTCTTTGAATTTTTCATTAAACTGACGTCTCATAGCTTCTTCAAGCTCTTCCATCAACTCTGCTAAATGTGCCTCTGCTGTTACGATATCTTCATGCTGTTTCTGCATAAATTCATAACGCTCAGAAACTTCTTTATAATCTTCGATCGCATTGATATTAACTGGTCCAAGATCTTTGATCTGTTTCTTTAATCGGTTGATTGTTTCTTTGATCCTTAAAAGACTTTCTGTCTCATTCAGCTCCAATCTTTGCTTCGCCTGATGGTAAGTAACCTCGTAGTTTTCCCACATATAATCAAGCAATTCTTTTTTCTTTTGCTTTTTACCATCTTTCTGACTTTCCAGACGATAGATTTCTTTATCATATCCACTGACACGTTCTATCATCTCTTCGCGTTCTTTCAAGATATCTTTGTAAAGTATTTCTTTTGTTTTTACTTCTTCCTGAATCTTTTGATGTCTCTTTTGATCTGTTATGATCTTTTGTTCCATCAAGTTCAAAGAATCTTTAAGTTCTTCAATCTGCTGTTGTAATGTCTTTACATTCTCATTGACATCTCCTACATCTTTTTGATTCTCATTAAATTCTTCACTAAGACGTTCAATCTCGGATCTTATACGCTCCTGATTATCTTCCTGAAACTCTAGTTTCTGCGATTCCTGACTTAAACGCATATGAACTTTTGATACTTCCATTGCATGCTTTTCTGCACATTTTCGAAGATATTCTAATTTCTCATCAATTACTTTGATTCGTTCTTCGTCCTGTTCATTCGCACTTTCAAGATCCATCTGCTCATCCTGCAGTCTGTCTGCATCTTCTGTTGCTGTATATAACTCTCGTTTCAGTCTATCTTTTTGCAGCACTAGCTGTTCTTTTCTCTTTGTCAGTTCTTCCTGTCTGTTTTCGATTGCTGTGCGTGACATCTGTTGTGTATTCAATTCCAGAGATATCGCTTGAATGTCTTGCTCTAAGTTTACCATATTTTGCTGATATTCTTTGAGTTTTTTTTCATTTTCATCATATTTTTTTTCATCTTTTGCTATTGTCTGAGTCCATTTATCAAGTCGTCCCTTTAGTTCTTCAACTTCTCTGGATCTTCCAAGTAGATTACTCTTATTCTTAAATGCACCACCTGACATAGAACCTCCACGATTCAAAGAGTCTCCCTCAAGTGTTACAATTCTTACATTATGATGATATTTATCAGCAATCCTGATTCCTGCATCCATATCTTCTACAACAAGAATCTTCCCAAGAAGCGATGAGAACAGTTCCTTATATGTTTCATCGTATTGCACAAGCATATTAGCCGATCCGACCACTCCCGGTTCTGAAAGAATTTCTTCTCTTGCAAATGATTTTCCTTTTATTGCATCTAACGGCAGGAATGTCACTCTTCCATAACGATTCTTTTTAAGATATTCAATCATTTTCTTCGCTGTTTTCTGTGTATCCGTTACAATGTTCTGGATACTTCCTCCAAGAGCTGTTTCGATTGCTGTCTCATACTTTGCTTCTACCTTAATGATATCTGCAACCACTCCAATGATCCCTGACTCCACAGCTTGCTGTTCCATGATCTTTTTGATTCCAAATCCATATCCATCATAACGTTCTGCCATATTCCGCACCGTTTCATAGTTTGAACGGATTCTATGGTATTTTTCTCTTTTTTTATCAATCTCTGTCTGAATCTGCCGACGTTCTACTGATAATGTTTCTTCGATTCTTTTGGCATTATGACATTCAATCTCTAACTGCTCTTTCTTTCCTTTGATTGCTTTGATCTTATTGTTAAAAAGAGTTTTTTCGTTCTGCTGTTCTTTTATCTGTTGTTCTAATTCTTCCATCTGCTGCTCAAGACCAACAATCTGCACATTTAACTGTTCTTTTACAGTCTGTGATCGTTCGATAGCTCCAGCAACTCTCATACGGCCTTCTCTTACAGCATTCACTCTGATCTCAATCTCTTCGTGTTCTTTCTCAAAATCCTGAATCTGTTTCTGATACAGTGCAACTTCGCTTTCTTTTTGAATCTTTTGATCCATAACAGCTTCATATTCCTTACGGATCTCTTCTGTCTCCACTTCGAATCTCTTTAATTGCTGCTTCTTCTCATTCAGATCTTTAAACAGCTTATCTTTTGATTCCAGATATATACTTTCTCTCATACGTTCTGTATTGATCTGTTCTTTCAGTACCTGAATCTGCCCTTCTTTTTGCTGCTTTGTGATCTTCATCTCTGAAATTTCTGCTGCGATCGTTTCTATTTCCTGTTTTAAACTGTCCAAAAGTTCTTCTTGTTTTCCATATTTTTCTTTTGCTTTGGCAAGTGCATGTTCTGTCTGTTTCATCTCTCGCTGTGCAATCTCTATCTTTTGATCCAGCTCATTTAATTCCTGTTCAAGATTTCGATTTTCAAATAAAAACAATTTTACATCTTCATCTTTTAACTGATCTCTTAAAAGCAGATATTCTCTTGCACGTTCAGATTGTTTCTGAAGAGGTGAAACCTGACGTTCCAATTCTGTCAAAATATCTGTTACCCTTACAAGATTTTCTCGTTCGATTTCTAATGATCTCTGTGTCTCCAGCTTGTTTTTCTTATATTTTACAATTCCTGCCGCTTCATCAAAGAGTTCTCTTCGATCTTCTGGTTTTCCACTTAAGATCTGTTCGATCTGTCCCTGTCCAATGATAGAATAACCTTCTTTTCCAATTCCCGTATCAAAAAAAAGTTCTACAATATCTTTTCGCCTGCAGGCACTTCCATTGATCAGGTATTCGCTTTCACCAGAACGATATACTCTTCTGGCAACCGTCACTTCTTCAAACTGAATTGGCAGACTATGATCACTGTTATCTAGAGTAATCGCAACATATGCTGATCCCATTGGTTTTCTTAATTCTGTACCAGCAAAAATGACATCTTCCATTTTAGAACCACGAAGCTGCTTCGCTCTTTGTTCTCCAAGTACCCAACGCACTGCATCCGCAACATTGCTTTTTCCACTTCCATTTGGTCCTACGATTCCTGTAATTCCATGTTCAAATTTAAAAATCATTTTATGGGCAAAAGATTTAAAACCATTGACTTCAATACTTTTTAAATACATGTCCACCTCTGCTTCATGTTATTTTTTGTGGCTTTTGATCGCTTCAAAGGCTGCATGTTGTTCGGCCGCTTTTTTGCTATGCCCAGCTCCTGTTCCGATCACTGTATCTCCAAGTCTTGCCTCTACTGTGAAGATTTTTGCATGATCTGGTCCTTCTTCCTTGACTAGAACATATTTTAATCTGCCTTTTCCTTCTCCCTGAACAATCTCCTGAAGATTTGTCTTCGCATCAAAAAATAAAACTTTATTTTCTACGTCTTTAAATAAATATGTTTCAACAAATTTTGTTGCAGTCTCAATTCCCTGGTCTAAATAGATTGCACCGATCACTGCTTCAAATGCGTCTGAAAGAATAGAATCTCTTGATCTTCCACCTGTCATATCTTCTCCTTTGCTTAAGAGAACATATTTACCTAAATTAATATCTCTTGCACATCCTGCAAGTGTCGGCTCACACACAAGACTTGCTCTGATCTTACTTAGCTTACCTTCTGGCTCTTTTGTATAAGTTCTGTAAAGATAATTGCTTGTTACAAGTTCTAATACCGCATCACCTAAAAACTCCAGGCGTTCGTTATTTTTATCTTTGCTCATTCTTCGTTCATTCGCATAGGAACTATGAATAAAAGCATTCCAAAGAAGGGATGGTTCATGAAATTTAATTCCTATCTGCTCTTGAAATTCTTCCACACTTTTTGCATCCATTTCTATTTTATCCTTTCACAATCTGATCTTTTACTTTCTGTGTAATATTTTCTTCCGCAAATGCAATACACTGAACGATCGCATTTTTCATTTCTTTTGCTGTTGCTGATCCATGGGCTTTTACAACTAGGCCATTTAAACCAAGAAGTGGTGCTCCACCATACTCTGAAGCATCAAATTTCTTTAATGTTTTCTTCAGTGCTGGTTTCGCCAGTAATGCACCGATCTTACTCTTTAGTGTTGACATCATTCCTTCCTTGATCTGGCTTACTAATACCGCTGATAATCCTTCTTCAAGTTTCAAGACGATATTCCCAGCAAATGCATCACATACAACAACATCCGCTGCACCATATGGAATTTCTCTTGCCTCGATACTTCCAATATAATTAATATTTTCACATTCTTTTAATAATGGACCTGTCTCCTTAACAAGCTGATTTCCCTTCGCTTCTTCCACACCAACATTGACAAGACCGACTCTTGGATTCTTGATTCCAAGGACATCTTCCATATAGATAGATCCCATCTGTGCAAATTGGAGTAAGTATTCAGCTTTCGCATCCATATTTGCTCCTGCATCAACTAACAGCATAGGCCCTTTGGCTGTTGGCATAACTGCACCTAATGGTGCTCTTTTGATTCCTTTGATCCTTCCAACAACAAACTGTCCTCCAACAAGGATCGCTCCCGAACTTCCGGCTGACACAAATGCATCTGCAGTCTTATCTTTCACCATTTTCAGTGCAACCACCATGGAAGAATCTTTCTTCTTACGAATCGCTTCTACTGGTGATTCGTCACAAGAAATTTCTTCTTCTGCATTTATGACTTCTACCTGTTCACTCTTATACTGATATTTGCTTAATTCTTCATGAATTTTCTGGGATTTTCCTACTAAAAATACTTTGAGATTATTTCTTTCATTCACAGCATCAACTGCACCTTTTACAATCTCTCCTGGTGCGTTGTCTCCACCCATAGCATCAACAGCAACTTTGACTAATTTCTCCATACGACCTATTCTCCTTTTCTTTTAAAATAGGAAATGCCATACGCATAAACCTTCTTAAAAAGTCTAAACGTATGGCATTTTTCTTTGATTTACCATTATTCAGCGTGTGCTGAAACAATTTCCTTTTTATTGTAAGATCCGCAGGCTTTACATACTCTGTGAGGCATCATAAGAGCACCACATTTGCTGCATTTTACAAGTGTTGGAGCAGTCATCTTCCAGTTTGCTCTACGTCTGTTTCTTCTTCCTTTGGATGATTTATTCTTTGGACAAATTGACATTGGTTTACACCTCCTTAAAATTCTTAAAAATATCCTGAATCGCTGCCATACGAGGGTCTGCCACCGTACGATCGCAGCCACACTCTTTTTTATTCAGATTCGTTCCACATACCGGACAAAGTCCTTTGCAGTCTTCCTTGCACAAAACTTTGGACGGAAGTTTTGGAACAACTTCATCGAAGATCAATATATCAAGATCAAGTTCCTTGTTCTCGATATATGAGGAGTCTTCCTCATCAAGATCCGAAAAATCTAATTCTTTCGTCACCTTGACGGAAACCGGATAACTCACTTCCTCAAGGCATCGACTGCATGGAATTCCAAGCGTAACTTCTGTCTCAAATGAAAATGATATCTTATCCTTTCCAATATTTCTAAAAACGATCGAAAAATCACTCTTCTCTCGAATAGGATAAGACACACCTTTTAGCTTAATCTCATTCAGATTGATTGACGCTTCGACGGTTTCTTCATATTTAGGTACTGAAATAATTTTTGATAATTGAATCTTCATACGATCTCCTAAATTTTCATACTGTACTATTATACGAATGTGCTTCTGGTTTGTCAAGTAATTTTCCTTACTTTTAAAAAAAACAATCCAGAAGCACATTTTAACAAGTTCTATTTTTTCATAAAATAATTATTTTACAAGGGCTACTGTGTCTCTTGCGATCATTAATTCTTCATTTGTTGGTATACACAGTAACTTAACTTTCGCATCATCTTTAGAAATCACCGCTGGTTCTCCAGCAACCTTATTCTTCTCTTTATCAAGATCTGCTCCAAGATATCCAAGATATTCACAGATTGCTGCACGTGTAATATCATCATTTTCTCCAAGTCCTGCTGTAAATGTGATTGCATCTACACCATTCATAGCTGCTGTATAAGCACCAATGTATTTTGCTACACGATATGCATATGCATCTAATGCTGCAGCTGCAGCTTTATTACCTTCAGCTCTTGCTGCTTTTACATCTCTAAAGTCAGAAGATACTCCAGATAATCCATAAACTCCTGATTCTTTATTTAAAATATTTAATACTTCAGATGCTGTTTTATTTTCTTTGTTTGCAATAAATTCAACAATCGCTGGATCAAGATCTCCAGAACGTGTTCCCATGATCAATCCTTCAAGCGGTGTTAATCCCATAGATGTATCTACAGATTCTCCACCTTTGACTGCTGTTACACTTGCACCATTTCCAAGATGACATACAATAATTTTTAAGTCTTTGATATCTTTTCCTAACATTTTTGCTGTCTCTAAAGATACAAACTGATGAGATGTTCCGTGGAATCCATAACGACGGATACCATCTTCATCATAGTATTTTCTAGGAATACCATATAAGAATGCTTTCTCTGGCATTGTCTGATGGAAAGCTGTATCAAATACTGCTACCATTGGAAGTCCTGGCATTAATTCCTGACATGCACGAACTCCAATTAATCCAGCTGGGTTATGAAGTGGTGCGAATACGCTGCATTCTTCAACTTCTTTGATAACCTCATCTGTGATCAGGCATGATTTTGTAAATTTCTCTCCACCATGAACGATACGATGTCCTACAGCACCGATCTCATCAAGGCTTTCTACAACTCCGTTTTCTTTATCTGTCAGCTGATCGATAACAATTCCGATTGCTGTCTTATGATCTGGCATAGCAGGTGTAGATTTGATCTTGTCTTTTCCTGCTGGCTGATGTGTTAATGCTCCGTCGATTCCGATTCTTTCGCATAATCCTTTTGCTAAAACACTTTCTGTCTCTGAATCGATTAACTGATATTTTAATGATGAGCTTCCGCAGTTGATAACTAAAACTTTCATGAAATATGATTCTCCTTAAATTTATTCTTATTTATCTGCTTCCAGTGCTGCTGCCTGTACACATGTGATTGCTACTGCACCAACGATATCTGATGCTACACATCCACGTGATAAGTCATTGACTGGTTTTGCGATTCCCTGTGTAATAGGTCCGAATGCCTGTGCTCCACCTAATCTCTGTACTAATTTGTATCCAATGTTACCAGCATCTAAATCTGGGAATACTAATACATTTGCTTTACCAGCAACTTCACTTCTTGGAGCTTTAGCTGCTGCAACTTCTGGTACGATTGCTGCGTCAAGCTGTAATTCTCCACAAATTAAATACTGAGGATATTTTTCTTTAGCGATATTTGTTGCTTCTACAACTTTTGTTACATCGTCATGTTTTGCACTTCCGCATGTAGAATGGGATAACATTGCAACTCTTGGTGTTGCTCCGATCAGCTGTTCAAATGTCTTAGCTGAGCTTGAAGCGATCGCTGCTAACTGTTCTGGATTTGGATTCTGGTTCAGTCCACAGTCAGCGAATACGAAACATCCGTTTTCTCCCATATCTTTTGCCTTTGTATCCATTAACATGAAGGCAGATACGATTTCTGTACCAGGTGCAGTTTTAACAACCTGAAGTGCTGCACGAAGTACGTTTGCAGAGGAGTTGATCGCTCCTGCTACCATTCCGTCTGCATCTCCGACTCTTACCATTGTTGCTCCGAAGAACAGTGGGTTGGATAGCAGAATCTCTTTTGCATCTTCTGGAAGCAGTCCTTTGCTCTTTCTTGCTTCACATAAAGATTCGATATATGTATTTAAACGATCACTGTTTTCTGGATCAACAAAAGAAGCTTTTGATAAATCCAATCCTTCTGCTTTTGCTTTAATCTCGTCTTCTTTTCCAACTAAAATAATATCAGCAATTCCTTCACTGATAACTTCTGCTGCTGCTGTTAATGTTCTCATGTCTGTAGTTTCAGGCAGTACAACAGTTTTCTTATTTGTTTTTGCCTTGTTTTTAATCTCATCAATAACACTCATTTTTTGCGTTGCTCCTTTCAACTTTCCAAAAAGATGAATTTAATCCTGTTAAATTATACAACATCATTTCTGTGTATACAATAATGGTATTTGTATTTTTCGTTGTACATTTCCAGAAAAATCTATATTCTATTCTACATTTTTTTGTTTCCTCTGACAAGATACTTGTTGTCCATTTTTTGTTTTTTGTGCAATTTTACTTTTTTTGTTTCGTGATTTATAATACATTTATTATATAAAAGATTTAATTTTGGAATTCTGAAAGGATATTTTATGAAGACTGCAGCTATCATTTGTGAATATAATCCGTTTCATAACGGACATAAATATCATATTATGGAAACAAAGAAAAAAACCGGAGCTAAACGTGTAATTGCGCTAATGAGTGGAAACTACGTCCAGCGTGGAACTCCGGCGATCATGGATAAAAAAATACGTGCTCATGCAGCTCTACTATGTGGTGTTGATCTTGTAATCGAACTGCCTCTTTTTGCAGCTGCCTCTTCTGCTCCTGATTTTGCCATGGGTGCTGTTGCTTTGCTTGATAAATTAGGTGTTGTTGACTACCTTTCTTTCGGAAGCGAATGTCAAGAGATTAACAAACTTAAAGCAATTGCATCCTTTCTTATTAAATATGAAAATGAAATTGAATCCGGCATAAAAGATCTTATGAGCCTTGGGCATTCTTATCCAAAAGCTAAAGAACTGTATCTTACAACTCACCTTAAGGATGCTTCCATGATTCAGATTTTAAAGCAGCCAAATAACATTCTTGGGATTGAATATCTAAAAGCATTGATCCGTCTCAATAGTTCTATAACACCGGTCTGCGTAGAACGAATTGCAAACGATCATCACAGCACAGATCTGACACCATCGATCTCTTCTGCGACATCGATCCGCAGTACACTCGAGCAAAATCTGATCGAACCATTATTTTCAAGAGTCCCTGATTCTTTGCATGATCTGTATAAACATCATTACCAACATGATTTTCCTGTATGTTCAGATGACTTTTCTCTTCTTTTGCAAACTAGTATTCATTCCACTGATGATCTGACTAAGATTGTCGGAATTTCTAAGGATTTCAGCGATCGCCTTATGAAAAAACTTCGTCCTGATCAGTCCTTTGAAGATCTTATTTTAGCATGTAAGAGCAAAAATATCACGTGGAGTAAAACAAGCAGAAACCTTCTCCATATTATGCTTGGAATGACAGATTCGAAATTTCTTCTGGCAAAGAAATATCATATGGCACCTTATTACCAGATCCTTGGTTTCCGCCGGGATTCTTCTTCTTTGATCGGTGCTATAAAAAAAGAAACAAGTCTCCCTATGGTCCGTCACCTCCGTCCACTCCACGATCCACTTGAAAAAGAGCAGCAAATTCTGTTGTCAGTTGATCAATATGCCCACCAGATATATCAGGCTGTCATAGGTCAGAAATTCCATACGATCTTGAAAGATGAACAGATTATCGTCTAGTTTTATCTCCCGTTTCATACATTATAAAAAAGGAACGGGAGATTTCCTATGCGTAATGGTATTATTCAATTTTTGCTCATTTTTTGTGCAGTTTCCTTGTTATTTTTTCCACAAACTTCAATCGATGGAGCCAAAAATGGACTACTTTTATGGTCTGCAACGATCACTCCAACACTTCTTCCATTTTTACTTCTATCTGGTTTTATGCAATATTACCAAACGTTCCATTTTCTTTCCCGCCTGTTTTTCCCTTTAAAAAAGCTCTTTCCTGACATTAATGATGACTTTTTCTACACCTGTATTCTTGGTTTTTTCTGTGGCTGTCCACTCGGTGCAAAAATTATCAATGATCTTATTCTCTCTGGTTCTTATACCAAACAGGAAGGTCAGGCACTTCTTTATGTTTGCAATCAGATCAGCCCAATGTTTACTATTGGATATACATTAACTTTGATTCTCCACGGAAACATAAATACTCTTTGTTTCTTTTTCTGTCTTTATTTTCCTGTACTTTGTTATCTTTTTTATTTATTTTATCTATTTTTCACAAAAGATTTTCTTCATGCACATCAAATTTCACATCCTGTTTCTATAAAAAAATCGGCTGATCAGATAATCTTTGACAGTCTCCATTCTATTTTTACGATCGGTATCTGTATCATGATCTTTTCAATCGGTGCATCTTTAATCTCTGTTTTACCATTTCCATTTTTTATAAAGCAAGTGCTGATCGCTATATTTGAGATTACAAACGCCGTCTCTTATTTTGGTACAATGCAGATTTCTTCTTATCATAAAATAATCCTTCTTTGCATGATCACTTCTTTTGGCGGACTTTCTGCTGCTGCACAGACAATAAGCGTATGTAAAAAAAGCAGACTTTCCTTCTGGAAATATCTGCTTGTTAAATTCTTATTCAGTTTATCAAGTGGTCTGCTTGCTGCCCTATTCTTCATCTGAGATAAAATCTTCAACCGTTCTCGTTCTTGTCTGAGGTATGCTGACTCCTGAAAGCTGTTCTTCAATCTCTTTCGCATTTGTCTTAATTGATTCAAGATCAGAATCTAATGCAGACAACAACTGATCAAATATACTTTGCTGTGCTTCTTTTACGCTCACAACATATCCCTGAACATCTTCCATGATCTCATTGACATAACGAAGTGCTCCTGCACGGATCTGATCTGCTTCTTCATTCGCATTATGCATCACACTTCTTGCTGTTTCTTTGGCATGGTTCTCAATCTCATCTGCCCTCATCTTAGCCATCTCAACAATCTCATTATGATCGATCAATTCTCCTGCATCTTTCGCTGCCTGGTCGATCGTCTGTTGTGCTTTCACTCTTGCATCTTCTAAAATCGCATCTTTATTAAGAATGATCTTATGGCTTCGTTCAATCTCTCCTGGAATCTGTTTCCTTAATTCTTCGATCACTGTCATCAAAACATCTTTCTCAATTGTGATCTTTCCCGGACTAAATCTTGCCGGTTTTGCTTCATCGATCAGAACCTCGATATCATCAATCATCTCATGTAAATATTTTTCACTCATTTATTTCGCCTCCTGTGCTTTAAATTTCTTCTCAAGACATTCTTGTACGTAAGGCGGTACCATCTCAGAAATATCTCCATGATAAGAAGCTATTTCTTTTACGATCGTGGAACTTACATAAGAATACTCTATGCTGGTTGTAAAAAACATTGTATCTAAATCTTTATTCAACTTCGCGTTTGTCTGGGCAATCTGAATCTCATACTCAAAATCTGTTACTGCACGCAATCCTCTTACAGATACACTGGCCCCTTGTTCTTTTGCAAAATCTACCAATAATCCCGAAAATGACACTACTTCTACATTATCAAGGTGACTTGTTGCCTTGCGTATCATATCGACTTTCTCCTGTGTCGTAAATAATGGTTTCTTGGCGCTATTAACCAGCACTGCGACGATCAACTTGTCAAATACCTTTGCTGAACGCTCAATAATATCAATATGTCCATATGTAACCGGATCAAAACTTCCCGGATAAACTGCAATACTCACTTTCTAATCCTCCTGTGTCTTCATCAAAAATGTATGTTTATTTGTCTTATATTTCTTGACTCTTGACACCTTTAATTCCTCAAAATCTGAAATCTCCGTCTCAAGTGATGACTCTGCGATCACGACCGTATCTGGCGTGCAGATTGTTGAATCATTCAGTACCGCCAATACCTCATCTTCAAATCCTTTGTTGTATGGAGGGTCCATAAAAATATAATCAAATGTTATCTTCTTTGCTTCTAACTGCCTGATAGCTGTTATGACATCCACAGCCATAACCTGTGCTCTGTCATCAAGCTTTGTATATCTTAAATTCTCTCGGATACATCGAAGTGCCGGCTTTGCCTTCTCCACAAAATAAGCCTGCTTTGCACCGCGGCTCAATGCTTCAATTCCAATCCCGCCGCTTCCGGAAAAAAGATCCAGAAATGTGCATCCGGCAATATCATATTGTATCATATTAAATAATGTTTCTTTGATGCGATCCTGCGTAGGTCTTGTCTCCATACCTTCGATCGTCTTTAATTTTAAACTCTTCGCACTTCCTGCTACGACTCTCATAATCTATGTACATTCCTTATCTGTATTTTATTCCACGATACACTTCTGCTTTCGCAGACTATCATTCTTTTATTTTATTATATCTACAGATTTTGTCAACCGACAATGAGAAAGAAGCAGTCATAGTTTATGCTTTCACTGCCTCTTTCTCTCTTATCTTTCTTTTTTCATTTGTATTTTTAATTTACTAGCGAGACATTTCTTCTTCCTGTCTGCGGATCATCTTACGAACCATTTCTCCTCCGACAGATCCTGCCTGAGCAGTTGTCAGATGTCCATTATATCCATCTTTTAAATCCACGCCAATTTCATTTGCTACTTCAAACTTAAATTTGTCTAAAGCTCCTCTTGCTTCTGGTACTTCGACTCTGTTTGTTCCTTTGCTTCTTGCTGAAGTTCGTTCTTCCATTTTGAAAGACCTCCATTTCTTTTGTTTGTTGTTTGTTACGTTCATAGTATATGTAAACGTTCAAAAGATACACTAGAATCTTTTACATATTGTGGAATTTTTTTGTAACTGTTTCTGATATTTTTTAATATCTTACATGAAATCCTTTTTCTTTTTCATCATATGGGCGTTCCTCTTTTTCAATATGATCAATTCTTACAAAACGATTTCCAGTCTGTGTTAATTCAAGAAATTGTTCGATCTGAAGCCTTGTTCCCTGAACTTCCGCTGTTACCGAACCATCCAGCATATTTTTTACCCATCCACTCAGATGACATTTTTCTGCATTCATTGCTGCAAAAAAGCGAAATCCCACTCCTTGGACTCTTCCTGTAAACCTTAGATAAAAACGTACCATATCTTCTTCCTCCTATATATTTCTTGCAAGACCGATCTGTTTTTCCAATCTGCTATTTTTTAAATTTGAAAAATCAAATCCTTCTTCTTCAAGTTCTTTCACTGCATCTGCCGCCTGCTTCATAATATCTGCATTCGTATAAATATCTGCTAAAACAAAATCTATCATTCCACTCTGTCTGACTCCAAAGAAATCTCCAGGTCCTCTTAATTTCAAATCCTCATTTGCGATGTAAAATCCATCATTTGATTTATTCAATACTTCTAAACGCTGCATAGTTTCTTTTTTCTTGGAACTTGTCATAAAAATGCAGTATGACTGATAAACGCCTCGTCCAACTCTTCCTCTTAACTGATGAAGCTGTGCCAGCCCGAAACGTTCTGCATTCTCTACCATCATAACCGTTGCATTCGGTACATTTACGCCAACTTCCACAACCGTTGTTGATACAAGTACGTCTATCAGCCCTTCTGAAAAATCATCCATCACTTTCTGCTTATCTGCTGCTTTCATCTTCCCATGAAGATAACTGATCCTTACCGATGGTGCAAACTGGCTTCTTAACATCTGTGCATACTGAATGACATTCTCCCCTTCCATTGTCTCACTTTCTTCCACCATTGGACAAATGATGTAAACCTGCCTTCCTT
The DNA here is from genome assembly GCF_018223505.1 of Anaerostipes sp. Marseille-Q3525. Taxonomy (NCBI): domain Bacteria; kingdom Bacillati; phylum Bacillota; class Clostridia; order Lachnospirales; family Lachnospiraceae; genus Anaerostipes; species Anaerostipes sp. Marseille-Q3525. The sequence goes on along the minus strand of NZ_JAGTTT010000007.1, from coordinate 50,997 downwards.
GACTTACCTGTTTTTCAATAAATCGATAGGCTGTCGGACGGTAACTTGTATTTACTACACAGTTTTTGATCGGCAATCTCTCTGCGGGCAGTTCATCAATGATCGATACATCAAGATCTCCATATAAGATGATCGCAAGTGTTCTTGGAATCGGTGTTGCACTCATAACAAGCACGTGTGGTTTTTCTCCTTTTAACGATAAACTTTCTCTTTGTCTTACTCCGAATCTATGTTGTTCATCTGTAATAACAAGTGCTAATTTCTGATATTCTACCTTATCCTGAATTACCGCGTGAGTTCCGATCACAATATCAATCTCTCCACCCTTAATCTTCTGGTAAATTTCTCTTTTTTCTTTTGCTTTTGTTGATCCTGTTAATAATGCAATCTTGATTCCATATGGATTCAAAAGCTCCATAAATGATTCGTAATGCTGCGTTGCAAGTACTTCTGTCGGGGCCATTAAAACGCCTTGATATCCAGCCTTTGCACACATCAAAAGCAATATGATCGCAAGGATCGTCTTTCCTGAACCTACATCCCCCTGCACAAGACGATTCATAACTTTTCCCGATGCCATATCTTTTGCCATCTCATTTAACGCCTGTTTCTGTGCTCCTGTCAGCTCATATGGAAGATTCGCTATTAATTCTTTCGCTTCCTTACAAACACCGATCTTATATCCTTCTTCTTTAATATCTTCACCTGATGTTATCATATGCATTGCTGAGATAAAAATAAAAAATTCATCAAAGATCAAGCGTTTTTTTGCTTCTATCAGATCATTCTTGGACTCTGGAAAATGAATATTCCAAATCGCTTTGTTATATTCCATCGGATGATACTGATCAAGAATATTCTGTGGAAGATATTCTGGAATCTGAAAAATATAATCTTTTGTCTGAAACATTGCTTTGGATACCAGCTTATTGGTAAGCCCGCTTGTCAATGGATAAATTGGCTGCAGTGTTTCCTGTTTTGCCTCATAATCTTCTGGTGTAAAGATTTCTGGATGTTCCATTGTGATCCTGCCATTCTTGTAGATCGGTGTCCCTGTAAATATATAGTCTCTTCCCTGATGTAATTGTTTCTTTAAATACGGCATATTATACCATACAAGCATGATCGTTCCCGTGTGATCCTTTGCAGTGCAAGTAACAATCTTTATTCTTCTTGCATACTGAATATGCACTTCTGAATTAATGCGTACTGCAATCGAAACCCTCTGTCCGATTTCTAATTCATGGATGTCTTTGGGGTCTTCGTAAGTGAGATAATATTTAGGATACATCGTGATAAGACTATCAATATCCCGAATTCCAAGTCTTCCAAATGCCGTTGCACTCTTCTCCCCAATTCCTTTTAATTCTATGATATTCGTTGTTCCATCCATAGGTCTCTCCTTAAATAGTTCCTCTTAAAAGCAAAGAAACCCCGCCTTCAAGCGGGATTTCTTTGTATCATCTTATTCTACTGACAATAAGAAATAATAAATCGGCTGTCCGCCATATTCTAACTGTACATCACAGTCACCATATGTTTCTTCTACTTTCTCAAGTAATGCTTCTGCCTGTTCTTTTGTTGTATCTGCTCCATAGTAAATGCTGATCAGTTCGCTGTCTTCATCTACCATCTCTTCTAATAATCCTAATGTAACTTTCTCGATATCCTGTCCGACTTTCTTGATTCCATCATCATCAATTCCCATAATATCATCAATCTTGATCGCAATTCCATTGATGGATGTATCTCTGACCGCATAAGTTACTTCTCCAGTCTTGACGCATTCGATGATATCTTTCATACTTTCTTCATTAGACTCGACATCTGCTTCTGGATCAAACCCAATGATTGCTGAAATTCCCTGGGGAACAGTTGTTGTCGGAATGATCACAACATTCTTATCCTCTACTAAAGACTGTGCCTGTGTTGCTGCAAGAATGATGTTCTTGTTATTCGGCAGGATAAAGACTGTCTCTGCATTAACCTGTTCGATCGCATTCAACATATCTTCTGTACTAGGGTTCATTGTCTGACCACCTTCGATCAGATAATCTACCCCTAATTCACGGAAAATGTCATTCATTCCCTGTCCAATAGAAACTGCTACAAATCCATAATCTTTCTTCGGTTCTTCTGGTTTCACTGGCTGATCGTCCACCTGTGCTTCTGCCTGTGTAAGATTCAAACGCTCTCTGTGTTCTTCTCTCATGTTATCAATCTTCATATTCGTAAGTTCTCCATATGTGAGACCTTTTTCGATTGCTTTTCCAGGATGATTTGTATGCACATGAACCTTAATGATGTCTTCGTCTGCAACGACTACGATAGAATCTCCGATTCCCATTAAGAAATCTTTGAATTTCTGTTCTTCTTCCATAGAAATCTCTTCTTTGGTCATAACAATAAACTCTGTACAATAACCAAATTTGATATCCTTCTCTTCCAATGGTGCTTCTGTCTGTGTCGCTGCTGGCTTCTTTGCAACTCTTTCTACACCACTTAGATCAACTTCTTTTCCGGACAATACATCTACTGCCCCCTGAAGAAATTCTACCAGTCCCTGTCCACCTGAATCTACAACACCTGCTTCTTTCAGTACTGGAAGCATGTCTGGTGTTTTCTTAAGAATCGCATTTGCTTCCTTGATCACAACCTCTGCAAATTCATTAAAATCTTCTGTTTCTCTTGCACATGCTACTGCTTTCTCCGCCGTTACTTTCGCTACTGTAAGGATTGTTCCTTCTTTGGGTTTCATAACGGCTTTGTACGCTGTATCTACCGCATTCTTAAACCCCGCTGCAGCAGTTTCGGTTGTCAGAACATCTTCACCCTTGACACCTTTGTAAAATCCTCTGAATAACTGAGATAAGATAACTCCAGAGTTACCTCTTGCACCTCTTAAAGACCCGCTTGATAATGCTCTTGTAACTTCCTTAACTGTTACTTCTGGTGCATTTCCAACTTCTTTGGCTGCTGCAAGTGCAGTCATTGTCATATTCGTTCCTGTATCACCATCTGGTACAGGGAATACATTCAGTTCATTAATATATTCTTTATTCGCCTCTAATCTCTTGGCTCCGCCAATCAACATCTTCTGCAGCAATGCTGCATCTATCTGTTTCATCTTAATCTTTGCCTCCATCATCTATTATCCTATATCTTTTACGCCTTCAACGTAAATATTGATCCGTTCTACTTCAAGGCTTGTAAATTCTTCCACACGATACTTTACAGATTCCATAAGATTGCTTGCCACTGTAGAAATAGAAACTCCATAAGATACAATAATATGGAAGTCTATCGTGATCTTATTATTATTTACTGAAACAAATACACCTTTTCTGATATTATCTCTTGTCAAAAGCTTGGCAATTCCATCTTTCATATTCACCATTGCCATTCCTACAATACCAAAGCATCCAAGAGCACAGATCCCGGCATATTTCGCAATTACCTGATTTTCAATGGAGATTTCTCCATTCTTTGTATTCACATGTCCTTTCATAAATTATACCTCCAAACGAGAATTCATATAACTCGATTATACATTATGAGACCCTCTAAGTCTAGTGTTTCAAAAAATGATTTAAAATAAAAGCAAATTTATTCTTGATTTTTATAAATCAATCTGTTAGAATGAAATAGTTGTCGAGCCTGGAATGAAACAGGAATAGAGATTGGAATAAGGAGGTGCTAACATGGCAAAATGTGCTATTTGTGGCAAAGGTGCTCATTTTGGAAACGCAGTGAGCCATTCACATAGAAGATCAAACAAAATGTGGAAATCAAACATCAAATCCGTAAGAGTTAAAGTTAACGGAGCAGCTAAGAAAATGTACGTTTGTACTTCTTGCTTAAGATCTGGTAAGGTTGAACGTGCTTAATCTTGATTGATTATATAAGAAACCACTAAGAGTTGGAATTTTTCCAACTCTTTTTATTTTACCTTTCTATTGAAATTCATTTAAAAAACAAACAATACGCTATAATGTCACATCCTATACAAATAACTATTTTCATAGGATCATGCGTAATCCAAAATCCCGCAAACAACCCCATAGAGAAAAAGAAAAAAGCAATAGCCCAGACTCGTTTCATATTTAAAAATCCTTTTTGTACATATTTATTCCGAAATTTTATTACTCATTCCTTTATAAATTTAGGTTTGCGACGGTAGACTTTTGTATATGTGGCAGAAATAAGATAACAAGAAATATTTAAAATTGTCCACTCTATAGACTTCTGGTATATGATAAAAAATAAATAAGCAACTGAACGCGATGCATTGGAATTTTGCCATATTTTGAATAAATTCGCAGCCCAATTGGACGATTGTCTAAGCTTCAAAGACTTTTGTCTGAAACAAAACTCCAAAGCGAGTTATCGTAGGAAATTGGGCGGATCAGCGATTTGTTCAAAATATGAGCAAAATTCCACCGCATTGCGTTCAGTTGCTTATTTATTTTTTATCATATACTCGAATTCTACAGTTGGCCAACTCGAAATTAAAATTTACTTTTCAAGATCATCCACAATATCTTCCAAACTTTCGTTCTTACCTGCGAACCTATCAATCACATCTGGTACCATATCCAATAACTTCACGATCGTCTCCTGATTCTTAATGTTCACAAGCTTCGTCTGTCCATCTTTAATAACAAGTACAGCACTTGGAGTCATCTTTCCTCCAATTCCTCCTCCACTTTTATCTTTCTTGTCTCCAGAGAAAGCTCCTGCACCCATTCCGAAGGAGACATCTACTAATGGTAAGATGATGGTATCTTTAATATAGATAGGTTCTCCTACGACTGTTTTTGATGTTAAGAATCCTTCCATGCCGTCAAATAGTGAACCCATGGTATCTTTTAAATTTTCTTTGCTCATTTTAGTTGCCTCCTATCATTCTTAATGCTCGGTCTTTTTGTTTTATTAGTTCATCTTTGTCTTTGTATATTTTCCATAACAGCTGTAAGATCTTATATCTTCTTATACTTCCTTTGATCTTTAAATGTCCTTTTAGAGTTCTTTTTTCAAAGTCTGGTGTAATATCTATGCGATCTCCGTAAATTGGAATCAGTACCGCTGCCCATCCTAAGACTTTCCCTGTGTAATATGGGTCTTCGAAACCAAATGTTATCTGTGCATTTAGTTTCTGTGGAAGCAACAGCTTTACTGCATTTATTCCATATTCTTTGATTCTCTTTATTGCATTGATAATATCTTCGTCTTCTAAGATATCTCCAACAGTCTCCATCTTATCTGTAATCTTATGAATCTTTGTTATGAGATTCTTGCATTTATTATAACACTTTTTGAGAAGATTCACGATTTTTTTGCCGAAAAACTCCTTGTCTTTCTTTGTTGATTCTTCTTTTTCATCCCATGTAAGATCAAATACGTCTTCTGAAGTCTTTTTTATTGTTATATCTTTTGCTTCCCGAACCACCTTTTTATCTGAAATTTGTTCTTGTACAGTATGCTTTTCCTGTTTTATCTCTTGTTTATTTTGTTTCGCTTCTTTTTTTGATTTCTTTTCAGATATCGATTTTTTCTTATGTTTCTTCTTGTTTTTCTTCTTATCTTTCTCTGGATGCTCCCCTAATACAGACCAATGGTCCTTTCTTGAATCATATACCGGAATTCCAAAGATGCGGATTGCAAAGTTAAGTTCTTCTTCATAAAACACCTTTGCCCGTAAAAATACGACTGCCCACGATACTTTCGCTTGTGCTTTCGGTGTTTTATCATCAAAATCTCCTTCCATCTGGTAACAGATTGGAAATATCAGAAGGATTAAAAGTAACACGATCGGTATCAAGATCAGGATTCCTATGATCTTTAATATAAAAAATAGTATGCTCATTTATCTTCCCCGCAGAAATATGTTGTGATGTCTTTTAATTTTCCTTTATGATACAGATCATCGATCATACGTCTTAACATAACGACTGCATCATCTTTTCCTGCTGCCATCCCTACGATCGTAATATCTTTTTCTTTGTGAATATCTGATAATAATTCATTATAAGGATATATTTCCAGAAATGCACTGTTCCAGAGTGGCAGTGTGATACAATACAGTCTTGAAATTGATTTTTCTTTCTCTATTTTGCGAAGTAAGTGCCTCTTTTGTATTTTTAATATCTCTGATATGTATACACGTTCTGAAACTTTCACTCGTATTTCCTCCTGAAAATATCCCATCTTATCTTAGTGAATTTCCTGATAAAAGAAAAAAGGGATGTATTGCTACATCCCCATTCTATCATATATTCGTGTCGATTACTCGCCAAATTCACCGATTTTTACTACTTTTAACATATTTGTAACACCTTTTCCACGGTGGTTAGCTGGTCCACCACCTGTTAAGACTAAGATATCATCTTTCTCTGCAAGTCCTGCATCTAATACGATATCTGTTGCTTCATCTAACAGATCTTTTGTTGTCTCAGCTTTGTGAGATTTGAAAGGACGTACTCCCCAGTAGATCTGCATCTGACGTACGATTGCATCATCTGGTGACAGACCGATGATCTGTGCATCTGGTTTGAATTTAGATACGATTCTTGTTGTAAATCCAGACATACTTGATGCTAAGATACATTTTGCATTGACATTATGTGCTGTCTGCACTGCAGAATAAGCGACTGCTGCGGAAATTCCACGATTTACATATTTAGATTTGTAATCTTTTACTTTTGTGCTTAAGTGGATTTCTGTTGAGATTGCAATCTGATTCATCATCTTGACAGCTTCTACAGGATATTTACCTTTAGCTGTTTCTCCAGATAACATGATCGCATCTGTTCCATCATAGATTGCGTTAGCTACGTCTGTAACCTCTGCTCTTGTTGGGCGTGGGTTACGGATCATGGAATCTAACATCTGTGTAGCTGTAACAACTGGTTTGAATGCATTGTTACATTTCTTGATGATCTCTTTCTGTAAGAATGGTACTTCTTCAGCTGGAATTTCTACACCAAGGTCTCCACGAGCTACCATGATACCAGCAGAAGATTCGATGATCGCATCAATGTTTTCAACACCTTCCATGTTTTCGATCTTAGAAATAACACCAACGTGCATGTTGTGTGCTCCGATGATCTCTTTGATCTCTTCTACAGCTTCTGCATTACGGATGAATGATGCTGCGATGAAGTCGATTCCATTCTCAAGACCGAATTCGATATCTGCTTTATCTTTTTCTGTGATAGATGGTAAGTTAACTCTTACGTTAGGTACGTTAACACCCTTACGGCTTCCTAAAAGTCCTCCGTTGATAACGTCACATACGATATCTGTTCCATCTTTGATCTCTTTAACTTTTAACTCAATTAATCCGTCATCGATCAGGATTGTGTTTCCAGCTTCTACATCCTGTGGAAGTTCCGCATATGTAATGCTGGTAATCTCATTATTTCCTTTGATGTCTCTTGTTGTCAGTGTATATTCCTGACCTGTTACTAATTCAACATCATCATCTGTTTCTAATAATCCTGTACGGATCTCTGGTCCTTTTGTATCAAGTAAAATAGCGATTGGTAAATTCAGTTCTTCTCTAAACTTCTTAATTCTCTTGATACGTCCTAACTGTTCTTCATGATCTCCATGAGAGAAGTTTAAACGGGCAATGTCCATTCCTGAACGCATCAGGTCTTTTAATACCTCATCGTCATCTGTTGCAGGTCCCATTGTACAAATGATTTTTGTCTTCTTGGTTAGCATAATTTTTCTCCTTTGGTTTCAAAATATATTTAAATAATAAACAACTCACCTTTTCACATGCTTATGGGTAAATAAATGATCTTGACAATATTCATAATTCCCATCGCATTTTGAACAATAACGAAATTCCAATTCTGGATCGTCAAGTTCTGTTCTGTGGCACACTGCACATTCGTGCATCGCACCATTCTTCTTCTTTGGCGTGATCGTCTTAGCTTTGTACGCTCTTGCCTTCTTCTTATGTATTGTTTTAGCCTTGAAGTTTGCTCCCATTCTTCGTATCTTCTTCATAGAGAAGAAAAATAGTAGAAAATTTAACAAAGCTGCAACTATAGATACTTTAACCGAAATTCCGGCAACTGTAAAGCCTGAACTTAAAAAAATGTAGATTAAATATAATCCGTCTAAGTATCCAAGCCATTTTACCTTGATTGGAAGGATCATGTACAGATACACTTCCATCTCTGGAAACATTGCTGCATATGCTAAAAACAATGTCATATTCAGATAAAATGTGTCCATATTCACAAAAGCACCATAGGATTCTCCATACGCAAACGTAAGAATCGCATAGGTTAAGAACGCTCCAACGATCGTTCCTAAAACTCCGATCAAATAATACATATTAAATCGGAAAGTACCCCATACCTGCTCTAATGAGCTTCCGATAGAGTAATAAAATAATAATACAAATATTACAAAAATCAAATTCGTCTCTGGTCCGATCAGTAAAAATGTTACTAATCTCCAGACTTGTCCGTGAAGGATCAGATACGGATTCAATTCCAGTAAGCTGTATAATTGTGGTGATATATTTGCGATCACAAATCCAACCGCATATAATAAAACTATGATCTTTGGAAGATCTGAAATTGCATATTTGCCAAATTTCTCTTCCAGTTTATTTAGCCACATAAAAAACCTTTCTTATCATCAATCAATATTAAAACATGTTTTTCTTACCCAGGATGTATCCTCCAAAAATTGTGAGAATTAAAGATACGATCACTAGGATCAAAAATCCATATGGTGAATGTGCTAATGGTACTGGAACATTCATTCCCCAAAAACTTGCGATCATCGTTGGAATCGACATAACGATCGTGATGATTGCAAGAACTTTCATTACTATGTTCAGATTATTTGAGATAACTGATGCATATGCATCCATTGTACCACTCAAGATATTACTATAAATATCCGCCATCTCAATAGCCTGTTTATTTTCTATGATAACATCATCCAGTAATTCCTCATCTTCCGGGTACTGTTTGATCTTATCAATCTTTAGCATCTTCTCAAGTACCAGTTCGTTTGATCTTAAGGATGTAGAAAAGTAAACCAAACTCTTCTCTAATTCCAAAAGCTCTATAAGTTCCTGATTCTTCGTTGAGATGTGAAGCTGTTTTTCAACAGAATCACTCTTTTTATCAATGATTCGCAGATATTGAAGATATAATGATGCATTCCTGTAAAGTATCTGTAAGATAAACCTTGTACGCTTAAATGTCCAGAAATTTCTAACTCTTCCATTCTTAAAGTCTGCAAGAACAGAAGTATCTTCAAGACATACTGTAATGATCACTTTCTCAGTCAGAATAATACCACATGGAATCGTTAAGAAATATTCTTTTTCTTTTCGTTCCTCTGTTGTTGGTACGTCTACAATAAACAAGGTATAACCTTCTTCCACCTCGATATGCGAACGTTCTTCTTCGTCCAAAGGGGCTCTAAGATCATCAATATCTATCTTATATTCTGCCGCAATCGTTGCAAGTTCTGCCGCTGTGGGATGAACTAACGATATCCAGGTACCTTCCATAGGTTCACTGATTTCATGAATCTGATGATCCATCGTGCGATAATACTTGATCATTGTCCGCTCCTTTCTATGGAAGTACCTTGTCCATAAGTTTCCCACAAAACAGGACTCTGTATTCTCACAGATCCTGTTTTCTTCTTTGGAATATCTAAAACTCCAAACTTTTACCTATTTCATTATAAAGAACTCATTTTGCTTTGTCAATTAACAGTACTGTACCAACTGGCAATGTCATTTCCCTTATTTTTTTGTTACTTTTTGCTAAATTTTCCACTGTTGTTTTGTGCATATTGGCTATATCAAAGATTGTTTCTCCTTTTTTTACAATATATGGAGTGTATGCATTTTCTGCAACACTTAAAAATCCAGGAACACATAATTCATCACCGATCTGTAAATTATACACATTAACAAAAGGATTTTCTCTCATGATATCTCTTACCTTCACTCCATATGCCTTTGCGATCTGATACAGGCTGTCTTTTTCTTTTACAATATAAACTGTTCCTTTGCATGTATTTGTTTGACTCATTTTTAAGAATTCCTTCGCTTTTTTATAGAATATGCAGCAGCATTTCCTTGTTTCCACTATTTTCCCCCGATTTTTTAGATAATATTCCTATTTGCAATTATTTTGAAAATGATTATAATAGATATAATGTCCATGTATATTGGACAGATATGTTTTTTTAACATTATTTTAACGCTTGAAATTATAGTATTTTATAGAAAGCAGGTATACGAGAAGATGAAACGATTAGGAATTGATATTGGCTCAACGACAGTCAAGGTCGCTGTCATCGACGAACAACATAATATACTTTTCTCTGATTATCAGAGACATTTTGCTAAGATTCAGGAAACACTATCTTCCTTATTAAGAAAAGCAAAAGACCAGATCGGAGAAATGACGTTTGCTCCAACCGTTACCGGTTCCGGAGGACTTTCCATTTCTTCTTACTTAGACATCCCATTCTGTCAGGAAGTTGTCTGTGTATCCAGTGCATTACAGGATTACGCTCCTCAGACAGATGTTGCCATCGAGCTTGGTGGTGAGGATGCAAAGATCATTTATTTCACACATGGAATCGATCAGCGTATGAATGGTGTCTGTGCTGGTGGTACAGGATCATTTATCGACCAGATGGCTTCTTTATTACAGACAGATGCCGGCGGATTAAACGAATATGCAAAAGATTATGACACAATCTATCCGATCGCAGCCCGCTGTGGTGTATTTGCAAAGACTGATATCCAGCCTCTGATCAACGAAGGTGCAACAAAACCAAACCTTGCTGCCTCTATTTTCCAGGCAGTTGTAAACCAGACGATCAGTGGTCTTGCATGTGGTAAACCAATCCGTGGAAACGTTGCTTTCCTTGGAGGTCCTCTTCATTTCCTTACAGAATTAAAAGAGGCATTTATCCGTACATTAAACTTAAAAGATGATGAGATCATTGCTCCAACTCACTCTCATTTATTCGCAGCTGTCGGTGCTGCCTTAAATGCAAAAGAGGAAGTTACAACTGATTTTGAACATTTATTAAAGCAGTTTGAGAAGAAGATTGAGCTTCAGCAGGAAGTTGACCGTTTAGAACCTTTATTTAAGAGCGAACAAGAATATAAGAGTTTCGTAAAAGATCATAACCGCCATGTTGTAAAACGCGGAGATCTTTCTACATATAAAGGAAATTGTTACTTAGGGATCGATGCCGGTTCCACTACAACAAAAGTTGCTTTAGCTGGTGAGGATGGAGAACTTCTTTACAGCTACTACAATAATAACAACGGAAGTCCGCTTCACGCTGTTGTCGAGGCACTTCATGAGATTGATAAACAGATGCCAAAAGAAGCCAAGATCGTATCTTCCTGTTCGACAGGATACGGAGAACATCTGATCAAGGCTGCGTTAAACCTTGATTTTGGTGAAGTTGAAACAATTGCGCATTACTATGCTGCTGCATTCTTTGATCCTGATGTTGACTGTATCCTTGATATCGGTGGCCAGGATATGAAATGTATCCGTATCAAAAACGGTGTCGTTGATGATGTACAGTTAAATGAAGCCTGTTCTTCAGGTTGCGGATCATTTATTGAAACATTCGCAAAATCCTTAAATCATTCCGTACAGGAATTTGCAAAAGTTGCCTTAACAGCACAGAATCCGATTGATCTTGGATCACGTTGTACAGTGTTTATGAACTCTAAGGTAAAACAGGCACAGAAAGAAGGAGCAAGTGTTGGAGATATCTCTGCTGGTCTTGCTTACTCTGTTATCAAGAATGCTTTATACAAAGTTATCAAATTAACAGATCCTTCTGATCTTGGAAAACATATCGTTGTGCAGGGTGGTACATTTTATAATGATGCGGTTCTTCGAAGCTTTGAACGTATCTCTAGATGCCATGCTGTAAGACCTGATATCGCTGGTATCATGGGAGCTTTCGGTTCTGCACTGATCGCCAGAGAACGTTATGAAGCAGATATGGAAACTTCTATGCTTCCTTTAGAAGAGATCTTTGCTATGAGTGTTGATACATCTATGACACGATGCAAAGGCTGCACAAACCACTGTCTGTTAACGATCAACAAATTCTCAAACGGCCGCCGTTATATCACAGGTAACCGTTGTGAACGTGGTGTTGGAAAAGAGCCAAATGCAGAACATATTCCAAACCTTTATGATTACAAACTCCATCGTACTTTTGACTATGAACCTTTATCTGATGAAAAAGCTTCACGTGGTGTCATTGGTATCCCTAGAGTTTTAAATATTTATGAGAACTATCCATTCTGGTATACATTCTTTACAGATCTTGGATTTAAAGTTGTGATATCTCCAGAATCTTCCCGTAAGATTTATGAGTTAGGTATCGAATCTATTCCAAGTGAATCAGAATGTTACCCTGCAAAATTAGCCCATGGTCATGTGATGTGGCTGATCAAACAGGGAATCAAGGATATCTTCTACCCTTGTATTCCTTATGAACGTAACGAGATGGAAGGTACAAATAACCATTACAACTGTCCGATCGTTACTTCTTATGCAGAAAATATCAAAAATAACATGGAAGAACTTGCTACAGAGCATATCAACTTCATGAATCCATTCTTAGCACTGGATAATGAAGAAGCCCTGAAATCCCGTTTATTCGAGGAATTAGAAGCTCAGTATCATTTAACAGTAGATGAAGTCAATCATGCGGTTGATAAGGCGTATGCAGAACTTGCACAGGTTCGTACAGACATTCAGAATAAAGGTGAGGAAGTACTTGCTTACCTTGCTGAAACTGGTAGAACTGGTATCGTTTTATGTGGTCGTCCATATCATATCGACCCTGAGATCAACCATGGTATTCCAGAGCTGATCAACTCTTATGGAATCGCCGTTTTAACTGAAGACTCTATTTCTCATTTATCAAAGGTTGAACGTCCATTAAATGTACAGGATCAGTGGATGTATCATTCCAGATTATATGCTGCAGCAAACTATGCAAAAGCAAATAAACAGTTAGAAGTCATTCAGTTAAACTCTTTCGGTTGTGGACTGGATGCGGTTACAACTGACACAGTAAAAGATATCTTAACAAAATCTGGACGTATCTACACAGTATTAAAGATTGATGAGGTTAATAACCTTGGAGCAGCAAGAATCCGTATCCGCTCACTGATCAGTGCTGTCCGTGTCCGTAAAAAACATAAGATTGAACCAAAACCTGTATCTCCAGCGATCAAACGTGTGGAATTTACAAAAGAGATGCGTAAGAACTATACACTGTTAGTTCCTCAGATGTCTCCGATCCATTTTGAGTTCTTAGAGCCTGCTCTGCAGTCTTGTGGATATAACGTTGAAGTTTTAAATCAGGGTGGTATGGAAGATGTTAACACAGGTCTTAAGTATGTAAATAATGATGCCTGCTATCCATCTCTAATTGTTATCGGACAGTTAATGAACGCATTACTTTCTGGTAAATATGATCCTCATAAGATTGCACTTGTCATCTCCCAGACAGGTGGTGGATGCCGTGCTACAAACTATATCAGTTTTATCCGCCGTGCGCTTGAGAAAGCTGGTTATGGTTATGTTCCTGTTATTGGTTTAAGTGCACAGGGAATTGAGAAAAACAGCGGATTTAGTTTTACACCTGGTTTATTAAATAAAGCAGTTCAGGCGATCGTTTATGGTGATGTCTTTATGAGAACGGTTTATCATACACGTCCTTACGAAGTAAAACCTGGTTCTGTTAATAAATTACACAGACAATGGGCTGCAAAATGTAAACGTGATATTGCCAAAGGTAACTTCTACACATTCCAGAAGAATATCCGTGGAATCATTCGTGACTTTGACCGCATTCCATTAAAAGATATCAAGAAACCTCGTGTCGGAATCGTTGGAGAGATCCTTGTAAAATTCCTTCCAGATGCAAATAACCACTTAGTAGAACTTCTGGAACGTGAGGGTGCGGAAGCTGTTGTACCTGATTTATTAGATTTCTTCATGTACAGCTTCTACAACAGTAACTTCAAATACCGTTACCTTGGTAAATCTAAGAAATCTGCGATCATCAGCAATTCCGCGATCTGGATCGTTGAACGTTATCGTCAGACTCTTCGTAAAGAACTAGCCAAGAGTAACCGTTTTGAACCACCTGCATATATCAAAGATCTTGCAGAATATGCAAAACCATTTGTATCCATCGGTAACCAGACTGGTGAAGGTTGGTTTTTAACTGGTGAGATGGTTGAATTGATTCACAGCGGTGCGCCAAATATCGTATGTACACAGCCATTCGCATGCTTACCGAACCATGTCGTTGGTAAGGGTGTAATTAAAGAAATCCGTCAGGCATTCCCTGATGCGAATATCGTGGCGATTGACTATGATCCAGGTGCCAGTGAAGTTAACCAGATCAACCGTATTAAGCTGATGCTTTCTGCGGCTGAGAAGAATCTGAATAAATAGTTATTTTTCTATTGTTTAGAATCAAATGCTAATAAAAAGAAGCCATGTTCCGGCATAGATAAATCTTGTCTATGCTTGTAACATGGCTTCTTGTTTGTTTCTTTCTATTTCAATTAGATCATTCTGCTAAAATTTCTTCCAGAACGGCTGTTGCATCTTCAATGCAGCCTGGACAGGATCTTAAGACTTTTCCCGTTTCAATCCCTTTTAGGTCCTTACATTTTGTTGCTTGATTCTTCTCCTGAAAGCGTTTTACAAGCTCTCCTGAAAGTTTGTAGGTTGCTGCTTTGGAAACTGGTTTCTCGATGTCTCCACAGCTTTTTATGGCACCGATGACTGCAACGGCTCCGGTGATCGCTCCACATGTTCCTTCCATGCAGCCCATTCCTAGTCCATGACCTTCCATCATCTTGAAAATGATGGATTCGTCGATTCCCATTTCTTCAGCAAATGCACAGGCAACTGCCTGGGCACAATTGTAGCCTTTCTGGTGGTTTTGTGCTACTTTGTCTGTCTTGATACTCATTTGTAATGTCCTCCGATTTTATTCATTATTAATTAGATTGTAGATTTCTTCTGCTGTTTTGTCTGGATGTTGTTTTACTTGATCGTAGATTGGTCTTATCTTGGTTGTTGACTCTTCTAGTTCATCTGTTATTTGTTCTAGATTCTTGTTTTTCTTTACTTTTTTCTGAATCATAGAAATTTGATTTAGTAATTTTCCTGCCCTTACCCCACGATTTTCCGCATTCTGCAGCTGACTCACTCTGTCACTCGCTGCCATCGCTTCTCTCAAATATAGATATCTGTCCCGTTCGTCCTGGCTCATCTTTACCATTTCTTCTTGTATCCTTTCCATATATCTATTACCTGCTGATTCCTGCGCAACCTCTTCCCATGTCGTTGCGGCGATCAGTCTTGCCCAACGGTATAGAGGATGCTTTCTTGCTTTGCCTTTGGCTGTCTTTGTTTTCTTTAATTCTACTTCTTTCCTTAATCATTCATACCATTTTGAATACATCACATCATTTTTCGAAAGTAAATAAACACAGTATTGATTCATACTAATTCCTTCTCTCTGTGAATGTTCTGCTAATGATCTGTGTAGACTTCGTGGTATTCTTAATTTGAATTGTCCAGAATAATTTTCCAAGCTATCTGGTTCATAAATTTCTATTCCCTCTTCCAATGCTGCTCTGATCCACTCTCTTTTTGCATCTTTTGCATTCTGCATTGCACTCTCTATCGTTTCTCCACATGTAATACAACCTGGTAAATCAGGATAAGATATTACAAACCCACCCTCATCTTGATCTTCTATGATTTCCATCTTATATGACATACTCATATACTCATTCAGCGTTTTCATTTTCTCTTTCCTCGCTTTCTACAACCTTTCTTACCATTTCTACATATACTTTTTTAATTGGTTCATGCTTTGGTATTGTAATTGGACTTTTTCCTTGTTTTCTAAATGTATAATGACTACTTCCACTTCTTGGGGCATCCATCCTATACCCATAAGTTTCTAATACCTTTTGTAATTGTGTAAATCGAAGATCCTTCGACAAATTGCAAATACGTGCGATTAGTTTATCCCATTTTGACATTTGTATCTTCCTTTCTTTTATTATATTTGGTGTCGTATTTGGTGTCAATATTTTATTTATGTAAATATTTGTATTTTATGTAATTAAAACACATTCACTTACTCCTGTCAATATTTTACAATAACATTGTATTAAAAAAGAAGACTCCTCAAAAAAAAAGAGTCTTCTTTCCTTATCATCAAATGATATAATTCTATCGTCTGACACTAATCCCTCTCTGATCCAGATATTCCTTGAGATCAGATATCTTCAATTCATTAAAATGGAACAGTGAAGCCGCCAATGCTGCATCTGCTTTTCCTTCTGTCAATGTATCATAAAAATGTTCTTTATTCCCCGCACCACCAGATGCGATCACTGGAATATCAACATTCTCTGCAATGATTCTTGTCAGTTTATTGTCATATCCTGCTTTCGTTCCGTCACAGTCCATGCTTGTTAACAGGATTTCTCCTGCTCCACGGCGGTTTGCTTCCATGGCCCATTCTACAGCATCTAAGCCTACATCGATTCTTCCACCGTTCTTGTAGACATTCCATCCGCTTCCGTCGGCTCTGCGTTTGGCATCAATCGCTACAACAACACACTGGCTTCCGAATTTGTCTGCTGCATCATTGATCAGATTCGGTGTATTGATTGCTGAGGAATTAATCGAAATCTTATCTGCGCCTTCTCGTAAGATTGCTTTAAAGTCATCCACAGTACGGATCCCTCCACCGACGGTAAATGGAATAAATACTTTTTCTGCGACTTTTCTTACCATATCGATCATGATATTTCTTGCATCGGATGATGCTGTGATATCTAAGAATACAAGCTCATCTGCACCTGCTTTGTCATATGCTGCTGCGATCTCTACCGGATCTCCGGCATCAATCAGATTAACGAAATTGACACCTTTCACAACGCGTCCTGCTTTGACATCTAAACATGGGATAATTCTCTTTGTATGCATCGCCAATTCCTCCTATAGTGAAACGAAGTTCTTTAAAATCTGTAGTCCTACGGTGCTGCTCTTTTCCGGATGGAACTGGCAGGCAAAGATGTTGTCTTTCTCTACTGCTGCGTGAATCTTCACACCATATTCGGTTGTTGCTGCTACGATATCTTCATCGTCTGCCTGAAGATAATAGGAATGTACAAAATATACATATGGATTATCTGGAAGTCCTTTGAATAATCTAGAACCTTCTTTAACTTTGATATTATTCCATCCCATATGTGGAATCTTTAAATCTCCACTCTTTGGAATTCTTAAGATCTTTCCTGGTAATAATCCAAGTCCTTTCACCCCTGGTCCTTCATCACTAGATTCAAACATTAACTGTAGCCCAAGACAGATCCCTAAAAATGGAATATTCTTCTCTACGACTTCATGAATCGTATCTTCTAATCCATAATGACGAATCTTCTCCATCGCATCTGCAAATGCTCCAACTCCTGGAAGAATGACTTTGTCGCTGTTTACGATCTCATCGTGATCTCTTGTGATGATTGCTTCTTCTCCGAGGTAATTCAGTGCTTTCTCAACACTTTTGATATTTCCTGCATCATAATCGATAATCGCTATCATAGGCTGTCTCCTCTATTCGTGTGCTATGTTTAAAAAGTCACGGCTGTCCATCTTGATCCCGATTCCTTTTTCTTTGATCTCTTTTCCAATCTGGTAAAGTGAATGATGCACTCTTACAAAAGTTGCTTTCTCATTGTAGAATGCCATCTTCTCGAAAGGCCAGCGGAACAAACTTGGGACTTCAAAACCTTCTCCTAATTCTAATATAAAAAGCTTTTTATTTAAAGTGTTTTGGAGCCATTTCGTATAACTTGCCCATGAATTTAGGTAGGCTCCTTCGATATAGATGGATTTTGTCTCTTCTGTACGGACATTAAAGATTAATTGTTTGCCACACTTTGGACACTCCAGATGTTCTATCTTACCTGTTTTCTCGTAATAATCAATTAGATCTTTAAGTCCTAAGTTGGCTGGATAGAGCTGTTCATCACATGGTCCGCTGCACTGGAAGAAATCACCGTTGCCACATGGTGCAGTAACATGATCTTTCTTTAAATGAGTATGATATAATAATCCATCATCATTGCTTGTCACTACAAAATATTCTTTTCCTTCTAAAACTTCTTCTAATTCTTTGAACAGATCTGTCTCTTTCATAGATAATAAATATTCTCTTTCGTAGACTGTTCTCATCCATTTGGAATCTTCATCATCTTTGCCGATCAGATTCTGATAATGTTCATTTGTGATTGCTTTCTTAAAATCGATCAGACGGTCTGCACGTAATTCTCGTCCGATTCCAACTAATACAAGGTCTGCATCTTGAATCTGGTCTTTGTAATCTTTTAACATATTTCTTTCATCCTTTTTATCCTTATTTGCCAAAGGAAACCAGCTTACACTGATTTCCCCTGCTTTTACTCTTTCTATATCATACCACAAGAATCGTTTCCTTGTCTGTATTATTTTTACATTGAATCATACTATTCGGATTCAGAATCTGCGGATTCTACTTCAAAGTAAAATTCTACTCCACCTTCTACATTCGTAACTCCGTAATCTTTGCCATGGGCTTTCATCGTAGCTTCAACGATAGACAATCCAATTCCGCTTCCACCGTATTCTCTTGTTCTTGCCTTATCGACTTTATAAAATTTTACCCAAAGCTTATTGATATCTTCCTGTGGAATATGATCTCCTGTATTGAATACTTTGACTCTTAAGTCCTTTCCATGCTGACAATAGCTTACTTTGATGATTCCTCCATCTGTAACATGATTTCTTGCATTGCTCAAGTAGTTATTCACAACCTCTTCGATCATAAATTCATCTGCCCACACATGTGTCTCTGGTTCATCAAAAATAATCTGAACTCCTTGTTTCTCCACAAGGATCTTACTTGCTTCCACCATATTTTGAATCATTTCCGTAATATCAAATCGTTCCATGTTAACCTGATTATTTCCAAACTCAATCTGATTGAGTGTCAGCAGTTTCTGAACCATCCTGTTCATCTTCTTTGCTTCATCTGCGATAACGTCACAGTAGAATTCCTTGCTTTCTTCGTCATCTAAGATATTGTCTTTCAGCCCTTCTGAATATCCTTGGATCAATGCGATCGGCGTCTTTAATTCATGTGATACATGGGATAAGAATTCCTTTCGCATCTCATCAATCTGAACTTTCTGCTCAATATCCTTTTGAAGCTCATTGTTTGCCGTTTTTAGTTCTGAAATAGTTAATTCCAATTTAGACGATAGCTCATTGATACTGTTCCCAAGCCTTCCAAGTTCGTCATCTGATCCTGTTGGTACTTTTACATCAAAATCAAGATGCGACATCTGATTCGCTGCTTTTGCCATATCTTCGATTGGCTTTGTAAACTGGCGGCTGTATAAATACATTGCCACTGCACCACAAACGATCAAGACCAATCCAACATACATCGTAAACTGTCCTGATAATCTTGCACTTGTCTGAATACTTTCCATCGGTGTGCTAATGATCACCGTATAATCATCCTCCAGATATCCGATCAGATTAATACTTGTTCCAATACTCTTATTGGAATTGGTCATAACTGCATATCCCTGTTTGCTGATCTCATTACTGATTCTGTCCAGATTATTATTTAGAATATTCCAAAGGTTTTTATACATAAAACTCTTTTCGCCTTCTGAGCTATATACATTCTGTCCTGTCGAATCATTGATCATAATTCTATAATTATACTTTTTGGCAATCTCATCAACATCATTCTTACGAACTGTATCCTTCTTAAACACTTTCTGTATCTCACAGTATGATTCCTTAATTGCCTTTTTCTCTTTTTCTGTATAGTATGTTTTAAGCATCGTAAGATTTACTAATACAGACAATAAGATCACCGATGTCATGATAATGATCAGCATCAAAGTCATCTTTACTCGGACTGAACGGTTTTTTAATACTCTCTTTTTCAATTCTCTTCAACCTCAAATTTATATCCCATGCCCCAGATCGTATGAATGTAAGAACCTTTCTCGCCAAGTTTGCTTCTTAATTTCTTCACATGCGTATCAATTGTTCTGGCATCTCCAAAATAGTCATAATTCCACACCTGATTTAAGATACTCTCTCTTGTAAGTGCTCTTCCCTGATTGGACATAAAGTATTGTAACAATTCAAATTCTTTATAACTTAAATTGATTCCTTTCCCATCTATCGATACATGGTGTCCTCCAACATCCATCACGATTCCGCCTGCTTCTAACTGTTCACCTTCTGTCTGAACCGTTCTTCTTAAAAGAGCTTCCACTCTGGCTACTAAAATCTTTGGGCTGAATGGCTTGGAAATGTATTCATCCACCCCAAGTTCAAATCCAAGAAGCTCGTCCTGTTCCTGATCCTTGGCTGTCAGCATGATAATCGGAACTTTCGATACCTTACGGATCTCTTTGACAACTTCCCATCCGTCCATCTTCGGCATCATAACGTCTAAGACTAAAAGATTGATTCCTTTTGTAGAATAAAAGGTATCAACCGCTTCTTCACCATCCTGTGCTTCTAGTACCTGATAGCCTGCTCTTGTGAGAAAGTCTTTCACTAGCTTTCGCATTCTGCTTTCATCATCCACAACTAATATCTTTAATTCACTCACCTTATATCTTCCTCCTGATTTTATTTTTATACGATCATTTATAATACTGTACTTCCTATCGAGTAAAAAACAGCTTTTCTCATTTTGTTGATTTTATTCTATCATAGGATTATGTCAAAACTGTGAATGTTTGTTATGAATTTACAATCGTAATTTTACGACATACATAACATATGCAAAAAAGGAGCTTTACAGATAAAATTCTGCAAAACTCCTTTATTATACTCTCGTATTTTATTAAATTCATTGGATTATTCAGAAATTGCTTTGATCTTCTCAAGTCCAAAAACGATTGCAATACCGATAATAAAGAATACCGGATGGAACGTATGAAGTGTCATTGCTGCCTTCGTATTCTCCAGTGTTGTTGGTCCCATAACGATTGCATATAAAGACCCGATCATCATTCCAATGACAAAATAAATCATTGCTGAACGATGATTTTCCAAAGCTCTCTTGATCAATTTAATGACAAGTGCGATCCCTGTTAAGACTCCAAGTCCGAAGATCACAACAACTGGAAAGTAAGACAGATTTAGATGCATTACTTCTTTAACAGCAGTGATCACTGGAATGTATAATCCAAAGATCAAAAGCATAGTTGATCCTGAAATCCCAGGAAGCACCATTGCTGAAATTGCTACCATTGCTACCGCAAAGATGTAAATACCAAGTGTAACATTTAAATGTTCTACACTGACACTGATACCTTTTCCAGATACCGGATTAAAATATGTGATCGCTGCAACTAATACAACTCCGATCACTACAAAAATGATATTCTGATATTTCCCTTTTAAGGAATCCCTCTCTTCTTTACAGATCATTGGAATCGCAAAGATGATAAGTCCTAAGAATAAGGAACTGATCTCATAGATCTTATCATCAAAAATACTAGCCAGAACAGAAACCGCTGCCCCCATTCCGATTACCCATCCAATTCCAATTCTTATTAAAAACTTGATTGCTTCGATTCTTTCTTCTTTTGTTCCTGACATCAAATGATCGAGTGATGTGATAAACTTGTCATAAAATCCAAGTAAGAACGCAACCGTTCCACCAGATACACCCGGAACGCTGTCAGCTAATGCCATACAAAATCCTCTGATAAAATTTAGCATACTACCTCTTTCTCCTGTTATTTGTTAATATACAACTCATAGTATTGTAACATACCTTTTTTTTAGAAGAAAGTATGAAATAAAATACGCATATACTCATCTGATATCTATAAAGACTAAGAAGATATTAACAATAAAACCTCTTCCAACTTAGCAAGATCGATCGGTTTAGATAAATGTCCATTCATCCCACTTGCAAGAGACTTTTTCACATCTTCATCAAATGCATTCGCACTCATTGCTATGATTGGAATCTCCTGACAATCTCTTCTTGAAAGTCTTCGAATCTCTTTGGTTGCCTCAAGCCCATCCATCACTGGCATCATGATATCCATAAAAATAAGATCATAATATCCTGGAGCACTTGCTTTGATCTTATCCAATGCTTCTTGTCCATTATAAACAGATTCCACGATCACTTTATAGTCCTTTAGTATCGTTGTAATGATTTCCATATTCAGCTCATTATCTTCTGCGATCAAAATTCTCTTTCCTTCCACATTTAATGGATGATCCTCTGCTTTCTTTACCTCTTCCTGATCTTGTGCAAGTTCCAGTGTCACATGAAATCCAAAGATACTTCCTTTTCCTAACTCACTTTGAAGTTCAATCTCTGAATCCATCATATGAACTAAACGATTACTGATTGCAAGTCCCAGTCCTGTTCCTTGTCTTCTTGCGAGATCAGAATTATCGGCCTGCTCAAAACGTTTGAAAATGATCTCCTGCTTATCTTTTGCAATTCCACATCCATTATCCTGCACCGCAAAATAAACATCAGAATGTTTCTCATCCATAGCTGTTTCTTTCACGATCAGTGAGATATATCCAGCTTCATCACAATATTTGACCGAATTACTTAAGAGATTCACAAGAATCTGATTAAGTCTTAGTTCATCGCATATGAATGTATGGTGAATCAGTTCAATCTGTTTTACAAAATGTAGCTTCTTTTGCTTTATCTTTGATTCCATCACAACGCTTAGATCTTCGATCACTTGATTCAATGAATATTTCTTTTTTACAAGCTGCATCTTCCCACTTTCAATCTTGCTCATATCAAGAATATCATTCAAAATGCCAAGCAGATATGTAGAAGAACTCTGAATCTTTCTTAAACAATCCATTCTTCTTGCTTCCCCTTGATCTTCTCTTAAAGCAATCTCCGTCATACCGATAATACCATTCATTGGTGTCCTGATTTCATGTGACATTCGTGCAAGGAAATCAGATTTTGCCTGAGCCAGGAGATTGTGACGTTGCAGGTTCATTCGGTTTTGGATGATCGCACTAATCTCTTCTAACTGTTTCTGCTCTTTCTCCTCATAAATATATTGACGCTCTACTCCAATAAATAATACACTTCCAGAATATTCTCCATCATCAAGCATATGGAAGATCATACCATCTTGTTCTTTGACAAAGTCTTTCAGTAATGGTTCCTGACGCAGCTTTTGTGTGATTGGAAGAATCTTTTGCTTAATGTTATTTTTTATGAAATCTGCATATTGTGTTGCATTACAATGTACGATTCCGCTCCATTTTTGTGTATCTTCCTGTTTCCACTGATAGGAATAGCTATTTACCAGATATTCTTTGCTAAAGTTTATGATCTCAAGATTTTTAAGATGACAAACTTCCTGAAGTTTCAGAGCAAGTACATCCATTGCAACCTTCATATCACTACTACGGTCAAATAAATTTAATGCCAATGATGACAGACTCATTTCTTTTAGCTTTTCAAAAATTGGGCGTTCTTCAATCTTCATATCTTTAGGAATGATCTGTTCTTCTTTGGATAATTCTTCATAACAAAGTTCTTTCATCTGCTTGCTTTTTGCTAGCTGTAAAGCTTTTTCTGTCTGTTTTAGCATTTCCCATATATCATCATCCTTTGATATCATAGATATTCCTGCCTTAAAGCTTAATTCCTGATAATCTTTATGAATCATATTTTCAAAATCTTCTCTGATCAGATCAAGAAGTTGTTTCATATCATCTACACTTTTGTGTGGAATCCATATTACAATCTTTCCTGCATTTCCACGAATAAAAATAGCATCGTTGATCTTCTGCTCTATACATTCTCTACGAATGATCTTTGCTAAATGTTCCAGTATCAGGTCTCCAAATACCAGACCATATTTTTGGTTTAATTTTGTAAACTGATCAATCTCAAGTTCTGTGAATACTGACTTATGAACCTGTTTCATTCGTAACATGATTTCATTAATTCCATGTTCCAAACGGTAAAATTTCGTTGTAGAATCAAGAATCTGTTTATTTTTCTGTGCTTCTTCTAACATCTTGTGCTGCTGAATGTCATGTACACAGGCAACCACACGATCATATTCTCCATTCTCATCCTTCATCACACTTCCCGTCAGATTTACCCATTTATAGTCTTTATGAACATTCCCTCTTAAACGGCATTCAATATTCAATTTCTTCTCGTCTGTCTTAAAAATGTCAAATACTTTCTTGCGGTCTTCCGGATGGATACACTCGTTTCTTAAATATTCTGGATGGTCTTTGCATTTCCAGACTCCATCAAATCCTTTGCTGTTTACAATTTCAAGGATCTTATCCTTCTTACGATAAGTAAAGAACAAATCATTGGATGTCTCTACTGCAATCTTATAACGTTCTTTTTCTTCCAACAGCCTATCTTCTGCTTCTTGCTGTGCATCTGTCAATGTTTCGATCACTTCATGAAGTTCATTGATTTCTTTGATCGATGATGATCCATACTGATGAATTTTCTTAACCCCGCCTCTTACACTTTCAGCAAGCGTATATACTGGTTTTGTCACATAACGTATCAAAATATATAAAAGGATAACTGCACATAATGTACTTCCTATGATTGTTGCAATGATCCACATATATACCTGATTTCCAAGTCCATAGATAGAATCCTCTGTAACAAATCCACACAATGTCCACTTCGTATCCTCATATGGTACATTATTACTATATAATTTTAGAGGTTTTGTGATCGCATAGATTCTTTGCGTTCCAACAAAAGCATCCTTCACTTTATATAATTCTTTTCCTGTTTGTTGTTGTAATTTTAAAGTCTTTCCAACTCTTGCTGCTGCATCATAAAGTGTTCCTTTTCCACTGATGATCTCATAAGTTTTATCAGAATCCTCCGACTGATCGATCGTCAATGCATATCCTGCATTTCTTGAAGTATCAAGATCATGTACAGAATAGTAACTGTTTAAAAAATCCAAGGAAATCTCCACTCCCAAAACTCCATAGATTTCTCCATCATACTTCAAAGGTACAGAATAAGTGATCATCTTATGATCATCCAAATAACTGTCTTCCAAAATAAATGGCTTAGCCCAATATCCAAGATCGACCATCTTACTATCTTTATATTTCTGTGCCGCTATGTATGGCTGATAATAAAAATCATCGGCACTTCGCTGTCCATTTCCACAAAAATGGAAATTGGTTACCCACGGACTATCTAAGGAAATCTTCTCATTATGAGACAGCTTCTTACTGCCACGTTCCATTAGTAAATCTGTATTCGAAACTGTCTTAGACTGTGGATTAGAATCTCTTACAAAAACTCCTTGATAATCTGCTTCTTTTGAAATATCCTGGTCATTCGCCAGTACTAGGAAAACACCAGATGTTGTATTATACTGTAGTGTACTCAAAAGCTGTGGGAATACCTTTTCCAGATACTGCCCCTGTAATTCTTTTGATTTCAAAAACTGCTTTATCGTTTTATGATCACTTTTTAATAAATTCTCGAGATTCAGTGAAAGCCCATCACTCTCTTTGTAGATCGTACGCCATTTCTCATTCATATCATTTTGCAGGATCAACTGGTTTTTCTCTACCATATGCGTATCCATCTGTATCGTATTATCTTCCAGACTCTTCTTGATCCCGCTCAGTACAAGTGTCAAAAACGGTATACTCCCCTGGATCAATATGATTACAAGCATCGGTATTAACATGATCTGCAATAATGATCTCTTCTTTTTCACGCTCTGTCTCCCCTGTTACTATGAAACTTTCATTTCGTTTCCTTTGCTTCCTGTGCTTTCTCAAGTGCACTGCAAAATCCCTGATACCATGTTTCAAAATTCTTATCTGATGTGTATTGCTTTAACACACTTTCTCTGGATGCACCTGCCTTGATCGCTTTATCAATGGCAGCTTTATCCGCAGTTGCCTGATCGGATAAATTATAGTCCAAGACTTTTCGCATACTATATCCATTCTTGAATGTCTTTGTTGTGTAAAATTTTGTTTTATCAAAATTATCCAATGTGTTCTTCAGACAATCGTAGGTTTTATCATCTACTTTGATCTTCTTATCTTTGATCATCTGATTCACACTCTTCATATTGTTGGCTTCTTTCAAAACTGGCAGATAAGAAGATTCACAAACAAATTCAAGGTTTTGTTTTTTCTTTGAAAACCATTTTAAAAATACAGTCGCTGCATATTCGTGTTTATCATCTGATTTCGTCACTGCCATTCCAGCACCCTGCTGCACTTTATAATTTTTTCCACCTTTCATGATCGGTGCTTCTAATACTTTATAATCAATCTTATGAGAACCCTTATCTTCTTCTACCTTATCCGGGAAATAAAATGCAGAAGACGTAGAACCTGTATATGCAATAATATTTCCTGTCTTCACATCGTCAGATCTGAATCTTCCGTAAGATGCAAAATAGCCACTCACATATGGTACATAATAGTTTTCCCATAAACGTTTTATGGAGTTTTTATCTACATTCACTGTTACTTTTCCATCTTTGACTCTAAATAATTCCTGACCCATCTGCTTCATTCCGATCACAAAATAATTTGACATGGAATCTCTTCCATAGAATGCTTTTCCATCATTTGGTGTATTCGGTGTCTTTGCATCTGTCCATTCATAGTATTTCTTTGCTACTTTTGTGATTCCCTCTGTTGTCTTCAGGTCATCCGTTGTCACTTTCATTGCCTTGGCAAATGGTTCCCAGTCTGTCGTATTTAAAAGCATTGCTTCCGTTGATTTAGCAACTGGAAGTAAATACAGCTTTTTATCGTTATTTAAATATCCTTCTTTGATGTAGGAATCTACATATTTTGAAAGTTCTTTCTTCGTAAAATATGGTGATAGATCTGCTAATTTTCCCTTTTTCTGGATGGAATATGCCGTATCTGCATAAGTTGAAAAAATATCTGGCATATCTTCTGCACCTACTTCTTCGTTTACCGAACTTGTCAATGCCTTATCAAGATCTGCAACTGATCCGTGTCCATAGCCTTCAACATAAATTCCTTGTTCTTTTCCAACGGTTGAATTAAATTTCTCTAGTAGTTTGTCAAATATTGCCTGCTGGTTTCCATTATAATAATGCCAGACTTTTAACGTCACTGGATTATCTGGGTCTAGCTTGACCGTCTTTGCCTCATCTTTCTTTAAACTGCCACATGCTGTCAATAATGATATGATCATCATGCATGCCATCAGTGCGGCCAGAAACCTTTTTTTCATAATATCATTTCCCCCTTATCATCATGAACTGCTTTTTTCATTATAACATGATTTTTTTATTTGAAATAGAAAAATATAGAAAACAAGGAAGTTTTTATACCTTTTTTGAGATATAAAAACTTCCTTGTTTTTTTATTTATTCATTTGCCGCACGAAGAATCGTAGCTCCTCCTGCAACAATATCTCCATCATAGAATACAACGGCCTGTCCCGGTGTGATCGCTCTTTGTGGGTCGTCAAAGACAACTCTCACTTCATCTTCCCCTGTCATATAAACTCTGCAAGGAACTTCCGGACTATTATAACGGATCTTCGCCATCAGTCTCATACCATCTTCAAATGCTGGTACAGACATACAGTTAACTTTATTTCCATATAAAACATTGGCAAATAAATCCTGCTTGTCTCCGACGACGACCTCATTCGTATCTTTATCTACTTTAATGACATATCCTGGTTTCTTCAAGGACAGTCCCAAACCTCTTCTCTGTCCTACAGTATAGTAGATGATTCCTTTGTGCTGTCCTAAGACATTGCCTTCTGGATCTACAAAATTTCCTTTTGGAATCTTTGTTCCAGTTGTCTCTTCAATAAATTCACCATAGTTATCATCTACAAAGCAGATATCCTGACTATCAGGCTTCTTAGCTACTAAAAGTCCGATCTCTTCTGCGATCGCTCTGACTTCATCTTTGGTATATGCCCCGATTGGCATGAGTGTTTTGGAAAGCTGATTCTGAGTCAGATTATACAGGGCATAGGTCTGATCTTTCTTCTGTGTCTTAGAACATTTTAATGCGTAACGTCCGTTATCAAGCTTTGTGATCTGTGAATAATGTCCGGTTGCAATATAGTCTGCTCCAATATCTAAGCAACGCTTTAACAAGGACTCCCATTTTACATAACGGTTACATGCGATACATGGATTTGGAGTTCTTGCATTTAAATATTCTTCACAGAAATAGTCAATGACTTTATCTTTGAAGTCTTTTCTGAAGTTCATAACATAATGTGGGATTCCAATTGCCTGGGCAACACGTCTTGCGTCATCAACCGCTGATAATCCACAGCATCCGCCATTCTCCTCCTGAACAAACTCATCTTCTTCCTGCCAGATCTGCATTGTCACACCGATCACGTCATATCCCTGCTTCTTTAAGAGATATGCCGCAACAGATGAGTCAACACCTCCTGACATTCCAACCACGACTTTTTCTTTCACAGCTGCCTCCTAGTATTCCTCTTCTTCTTCACCTTCACTGATATCTGTTTTAGGTTTTTCTAATCCTTCGATCTTGATACCATTTTTCTCAGCATAATCCCATAATGCTGCGTGAATTGCTTCTTCTGCAAGTAAAGAACAGTGAACTTTCACTGGTGGAAGTCCGTCTAATGCTTCCATAACAGCTTTGTTTGTTACTTCTAATGCCTGCTGGATGTTCTTTCCTTTTACTAATTCTGTTGCCATACTGCTTGTTGCAACAGCTGCTCCACATCCAAATGTCTTGAATTTGACATCCTGAATGATTCCATTATCATCGATATCTAAGTAGATTCTCATGATATCTCCACATTTTGCGTTACCAACTGTTCCAACACCACTGGCGTTTTCAATTTCTCCTACGTTTCTTGGATGCTGAAAATGATCCATTACTTTCTCACTGTACATTGTGATTCCTCCTGATTTATCTATCTATAATTTTCTAGTTATTTTTCTTTACGAAATCTTCGTATAATGGTGACATCTTTCTTAATTTTGTCACGATTTCTTTGATCTTATCAACAACATAGTCCATATCTTCTTTTGTTGTTTCTTCTCCAATTGTCATACGAAGTGATCCATGAGCGATCTCATGAGGCAGTCCGATAGCTAACAATACATGAGATGGATCTAAAGATCCAGATGTACATGCTGATCCACTAGATGCACAGATTCCTGCCATATCAAGCATGATCAGTAAGGATTCACCTTCGATAAACTGGAAACTGATGTTGATATTATTGGGTACTCTCTTCACTGCATCTCCATTTAATCTGCAGTATGGAACTTCTGCTAAGATTCTCTTGATCGCATAGTCACGAACTTCTGTTTCTTTCTTGATTCTTTCATCCATTGTTGCAAATGCGATCTCGACTGCTTTTGCAAGTCCTACGATACCTGTGATATTTTCTGTTCCGGCACGTCTCTTTCTTTCCTGAGCTCCACCATGAACGAAAGAACGAAGTTTTAATCCTTTTCTGATATATAAGAATCCGATTCCTTTTGGTCCACCGAATTTATGTCCGCTGACACTTAACATATCGATGTTGTATTCATCGACATTGATTGGAATCTGTGCATATGCCTGAACTGCGTCTGTATGGAAGATGATTCCATGTTCTTTCGCGATCGCACCGATCTCTTTGATTGGCTGGATCGTTCCGATCTCGTTGTTTGCAAACATCACAGAAATTAAGATCGTATCTGGTCTGATTGCTGCTTTTAGGTCATCTAATTTTAAGATTCCGTTTTCATCAACATCGATATATGTGATCTCGAATCCTCTTTTTTCAAGATATTCACATGTATGAAGGATCGCATGATGCTCGATCTTACTTGTGATGATATGTTTTCCTTTGCTTGCATAAGCTTCTGCTGTACATTTTAATGCCCAGTTATCAGATTCAGAACCACCTGCTGTAAAATAGATGTTCTCTGGTGTTGTTCCAAGAGATTTTGCGATCGTATCTCTTGATTCATCTATGACTTTACGGTTATTTAATGCTGGTGTATATACACTGGATGGGTTCCAGAAATTTTCTGTAAAATAAGGAAGCATTGCATCTACAACTTCCGGTCTTGTTGCTGTAGTTGCTGCATGATCTAAGTAAATGATTTTCTTTTCCATGATTATGATTCCTGCCTTTCTTCTTGATCATATTTATTATGTATTTCGATTGATTCTTCCATCAATTCTTGTAAGGTAATTGAATCAACCGCCTGCTGGATGCTATCATTGATTCTTTGCCAGACTGTCTTAGTTACACAGAACTTTGTTCCGCTGCAAGTGGATGTATCTCCAGTAAATGCTGCACAGTCGATCGGTGTTAGATCTCCTTCCAGAGTTCTTAAAATATCTCCTGCGGAAATGTCTTTTGGATCTTTATCCAACATATATCCACCTTGTGCCCCACGAATACTTTTGATGATTCCTGCCTTCTTAAGTTTTGGTAATAATTGCTCTAAGTAGCTGACAGAAATATTCTGCCGTTCTGCGATCGCACTGATCGGTACCGGACTATCCTGACTGTATACTGCAATATCTACCATTGCTCTTAATCCATAGCGTCCTTTTGTCGATAATTTCATTCTCTCACCTCAATCCCGACTATATAACTCGGATTTCATTTGTTATATTAACAAAGCATCTTTGTGATGTCAACATTATTTGGAATATCTTATTTTTTTATTTCATACAATGATTAAAAACGGCTGGTATCTCTTATGAAAAATGCAAGCCCATTTATCTGTGGCACTGTGATCTTAACAATTTCAAATTTTCTTTCACGGCTCATTGGATTCTATAATAGAATATTTCTTGCAGGGATGATTGGTGCACATCAGATTGGAATTTATCAGTTGATCTTTCCTGTATATCTTCTTGGGTTTGCGGTCTGCTTTCAGGGATTTCAGATTGCACTTTCTAAGATCACTGCGGAAAAAAAAGCTGCAGGAATAGTTGATGCTGCCAAAACAACTCTTCGACTTACAATTATTTTGACAATGGTGCTTTGTTTTATTTTTTCCTTTTTTTGCTTTGTATATGCAGATAAAATCTGTGCTGTCTTTCTTCATGAACCTGCCTGCGTGCCATGCCTTCGGCTTGCTGTCCTTGTTCTTCCTTTTGTCGGTGTCAAAAATTGTATTCATGGATATTGTCTTGGAGTCGGAAATTCTTATGTCCCCGCGCTTTCTTTGTGTTTAGAACAGATTTCTCGGGTTTCTTCCATTTTTTTGCTTTCTATATTCTTGATAGAAAAAATGCCAGTTGCTGCATTCCTTGCTGTTTGTGGAATGGCTGTCGGTGAAATCGTTTCATTTTTCTTTACTGTGATCTATTATCTTTTACATAAAAAATCTGATCATGTTAAGGCAGGATCCGGTTCGACTGTATCAAAACGTTCTTTATGTTACGAACTGTTATCTCTTGGGATTCCCCTGACTTTAAACAGCTTGTCTGTCACTTTATTGCAGAGTGTGCAAAGTATTCTGATTCCGATGATGTTATATCGCTTTTATGGAAATCGGTATCGTAGTGTCGAGATTTATGGAATCTTAAGTGGAATGGTACTTCCTTTTATTATGTTTCCATCTACGATCACAAATGCTTTATCTTTAATGCTCTTACCTAAGATTTCCGCTGCCAAAGCTGAAAATAATTCTGCTTATCTTAGACGTTGTGCGATCCTGCCTATCATTTTTTGTTTGATTCTTGGAGTTGGGGCTTGGGGCGGATTCTTTGTATTAGCTCCTTGGATTGGGAACTTCTTTTTTCATAATAAACTTTGCGGGGAATATTTAAGATTATTGTCTTTTCTATGTCCGTTTTTGTATTGTTCTTCAATCTTATCTACGATTTTAAATGGACTTGGAAAAACGAAAGATACACTGCTACATAACAGTGTATCTCTTGTGATTCAGATCTGTTTTATTTTATTTGTCATTCCTTTGTATGGGGTTAAGGGATATTTTGGAGGATTGTTTCTTAGTTGTTTGTTCCTTTGCTGGGCGAATTATCGGAAATTGAAAATTGTGATTTGATAGGCTTTCGTATATGTGACAAAAATCTACAGTTGGCCAACTCCACAACTTAAATTTTTTCTACCTTACAACTACTTCTTCAAAATCGTACATCTCTTTTTATAAAAAGAAATCCCATAACAAATCACTTCATCACAGCTGTCTTCATACTCTTTTGCATACATCCGTTGATCGATCTGTTTGATCGCTGCCTGACAATCCTGATCCATTGCATCGATCGTCTTCGAATACTTTGCCTCGAATATCACAACTCTTCCATCTATAGAGTCATAAACAACCACATCACTTCTGCCTTCTCCATGTTCTTTATTTGATTCCACCATATATCCTGCTCCTGCAAAAATTCCTGCAAGAAATGGGTAGAAATCTTCTTTATAATCGTGATAACTGATTGTTTTTCTAAGTAGTTTATTCTTTTCCATAATATTTATTCATGATCTGCAATAATAATTGTAAGGAGCGCGAAATCTCAACTGTACTGGCTTGCTGATTCTGTAATCTTCGAAACATCTGTCGTTCATTCTCACTTAGTTGTTCACAATCTGTTAAGTATGAATGCTCTTCAAATAAACTTCCAATCTCATATACTAACTGATCATATGCTCCTTGGAAGTTTAATCCATCAATATTTTTAAATGTTAGAAAAATGACTAGATACTGGTTCATCCACTCTTTGCATACATTATCTTTTTTTGAAATCTCCAGACCTTCAAATAATTTCCTGCTGTCTTTTTTTATATCAAAGAAATTGTATAACATACTCATTCCAAGTGTTTTTCCAAAACGTCTTGGTCTTGTGATCAATGTAACTTCCGTTGCTGGTGTTTTTAGAATTTCACTGACCAAGCCTGATTTAGTCTGAAATTCCTACTGGAATGTTTAAGTTTATCATGTTACACCTTCTTTCCTGCGATATTAATAGTTAACAAAAATATCACTTTTTTCCATTTTGAACACTTGTAATATTTTCAATCCTGTCTCCTGCTGCTTCAAACAATTTTCTTATCTTCATTCTTTTACCGTATTCCCAAAAACGTCTCATAAAGATCAACTTCCCCATATCCCCATTCTCGATTAGGATATATTCTCCCTTGATCTCTTCTTGCACCGCGGATCAGATAATTCTTAATCCTCGTCGTATTCATCTGCATATCATTTTTCTGTACAATTCCCCATTCCAACATCAATGCTGCGATTCCCGCTGTGATAGCTCCTGAGACACTGGTTCCTGATCTTCTTCCATAACGATTTCTTGGAAGTGGTCCTAAGATTTCTACTCCGGGTGCTGTAAAATCTGGTTTGATCGCATTTCTTGGGAAACCTCTGCTGCTGTCGATCGCAAGACTTCCTGTATTAGAATTATAATTTCCGCAACACATTAATAATCCTGTATTGGATGGTGCTACCAGTGTATTATATGGTGTCGATTCTAAAAAAAATGTGTCTTCACTTAGAAAATTTGTAATTGGAAGCCATAGATCAAACTCTCTGTTTCCAACTTCATCATCGCTGACATAGATATTCCAAATCCCGGGGGCTGGATTTTGAAATCTCATAACGATGACAGGTGCTCCTGCAGATGTATCTACTGTAAAATATTCCACGATCAGCCTTGTTCTTTCCAGTAAAAATGTGACATCTCTCTGTCCGCTTAATCCTCCTTGAATCCTTCCCGTTTTCTGTCCAGATGGTGATTCGATATCCACATAATATCGGTTTGGTGCTAATCCCCATAATTCCATCGTAAATCCATATTCTGATTCTCCGACTTTTACTTCTACTTTGGATGCATTTTGTGAAACCTGACCGCTGTAGTGATGTCTTGCCTGCCCTTCATTTCCGGCACTTGTGACGACTGCAACTCCTCGAAGCATAGCTCTGCCTGACAGATATTGATCTAATGGACCTGTTCCAAGATGGGATGCAAGGCTTGTTCCGATTCCTAAAAATATGACAACAGGTCTTTGCAGTTGTTCTGCGATCGCATCAATATAGCGGACTGCCAGCATGATATCTGTTTCTGCATATACTTCGTATTTTGGGTCAATGCAGTAGTATTCTTTTAAATAATCTTTTGCCTTTCTTAACTTGACAACAATGAGTCCTGCATTTGGGGCAATCCCTGAAAAACCTGCTTCGTTGTCCTCATTTCCTGCGATTAATCCTGCTAAAAAAGTACCATGTCCGGATTCATCCTTCGATGGTACTTTTTCTTGCGGCACTTTACTTCTTAGTGCTTCTTCGATCTGTTCTTTTGTGTATTCTGTTCCGTATCCTAGGAAGGTATCTTCTGGATTGCCTTTGATTGTCTGATCCCATAGAGAATAAATCTTGCTGCTACCGTCTTCATAGCGGAATGCCTGATGTTCATAGTCGATTCCTGTATCGATCATTCCGACCAAGACACCATTTCCATAAAGTTCTAACGTACTTCTCCTTACTTGTGCAACTCCAACATCTTCTAACATCTGTGTATCCATCAAGCCAAAACATCTTGGGATCGTGTTGTATGGGCAGTTTTGTCCGTAGATTGATGTCCGTCCATTTTTCGGGACGTATGCGATTGCAAATCTTTGATCGATGACTGTGATACATTCGGTGTTAAATTCTTCTTTTACATAGTCAACAACTCCACTATATTCTCCAATAAATTCAAAGTAGTCATCACTTTGAGCGGCATTTTCGCATGGCATAAGAATACCTCGGATTTTTTTATAGTTTATGCTGCAACTTCTTAATTTGTTATTTTACAGTAACCTTACACTTCATTGTCTTACCATTGCAACTTGCTATAATATACGCTCCGTAATCAGTCCTTTCTGATAAGCCCATAATAACTGTTCAAGATCTGCCACTTTTTCTTGTAATGCTT
Source organism: Anaerostipes sp. Marseille-Q3525 (assembly GCF_018223505.1). Taxonomy (NCBI): domain Bacteria; kingdom Bacillati; phylum Bacillota; class Clostridia; order Lachnospirales; family Lachnospiraceae; genus Anaerostipes; species Anaerostipes sp. Marseille-Q3525. The sequence continues at coordinate 15,901 of NZ_JAGTTT010000007.1, read as the reverse complement.
TTCCATTATCCGTATCAAGAACACATTTTCGTTTTGTTACCTTATTGATAATCGTTGTGTCAGAATGAATATCTGTTTCCTCACGAATTGCTGTATCTCTTGATACAAATGGTTCATGTGCTACGATTTTTAATTCATACGAATTCGAAACAAGTGTATATCCCGCAATTCCTGTTGTCTTCTGATATGCTTTTGAAAATCCTCCATCAATGACAAACAGTTTACCACCACATTTAATCGGACTTTCTCCTTTCTTGACCGCAACTGGCATATGTCCATTGACGATCTTTCCTGTCGCCGGATCTAAGCCAAACTCTTCTAAGATCTGATTGATCACTGTTTCATTTTCATACCATTGATAATAATAGTCTTTTTTCTCTTTCTTAAGATCTGCATCATCCAGAAAATACCTTTCAAACGTTGCCATCTTTGCTTTTCCATAAACAGGTGAATTTTCATTAGACCAGATGAACCACATGATATCCTGTCCGTATTTTCTATCTTTCATATTCTTCTCTTCATAATACCCTTGTCTTGCCAGATGTTCCAAGATATCATAAAGTTCTTTTCCCGCATATTTTCTTCCTTCGATCTCTACCTCACGGAAGGTACCATCTTCATTCAACGGTACACAGCCATGATACAGAAGCATTCCATTAAATACTTTATATAAATTTCCTTTCGCAAACAAAAATCTTACATGTTCCTGAAGATAAGCACAATATTTAAATACGGTCACAAGATGATCCATCACGTATTCTTCTTCTTTTGTCAGCTTATATGGATCTTCTGGATCGATCGTTGGAAAATTCTTGTCTTTTAGTTCATATTCCTTTCCATCCAATGTGATCGTTCCTTTTTCATAATCAACCTTGTCTAATAACAATCGATCGTCCATTAAAAAATCCGGACGCCGTTTGATCAGTTGTCCTTCAACTTTGAACTGAATGATGGCGATTGCTTTATGCATCTTCTTATTTAATTCTTCTTCACGGATGTTACTTTCATCAACTTCTCCAGATGCATGGAATAGCTCACAATCGTCATCTTTATAACATTCCAGTGCAAATCTTGCCAATGGGATCAGATTAATTCCATAACCATTTTCCAATACATCCAGATTATTATATCTTGCACAGATCCTTACTACATTACAAATACATGCCCGATGCCCGGATGCAGCTCCCATCCATAAAATATCATGATTTCCCCACTGAATATCTACATTCTCCGTTTTCATGATACAATCCATGATCCTGTGTGGACCTGAACCTCTGTCATAAATATCACCGATCACATGCAAATGGTCAATGGAAAGATCCTGAATCAGATGTGCCATTGCTGCGATAAACTGTCTGACCCTTCCTGTTGTTATGATCGTCTCAAGAATCTGTTCTACATATTTTTTCTTATCTGCTCTTCGATGTTCCACCATCAATTCTTCCATAATATAGGCAAATTGAGGATTCATTGCTTTTCTTACTTTTGATCTTGTATACTTGTTTCCAACCGCTCTTGCAACATGCACAAGCCGTACCATCGTATCATGCTGCCACTCTAACAGTTCATTCCTTGGTAATTCTTCTTCCATTAAATCCATTTTCTGCTCTGGATAATAGATAACAGATGCTAGATTTTTCTTTTGTTTTTTTGTTAGTGTATTTCCAAATTCATCCTCAATCTTACTTCTGACTGCTCCTGATCCATTTCTTATAATATGACTGAATTTCTCATATTCTCCGTGGACATCAGACAGGTAATGTTCTGTTCCTTTTGGCAAATGTAAGATTGCCTGAAGATTAATGATCTCCGTTGAAGCAGCTGCGACATTTGGATAACGCACTGCCAGTTCCTTTAGATACTTCATCTGGTCCATGAGAAGAATCCCCTTTCGTTTACGCTTATTTTATTGTTCTGTAATATTATATCATTATTTTTCATACTTTCCCAATAACTTTCTTTCATTTTCCTTAATTATGATGCTTTTATGAAAATAATGTCATTTCTTGTGTTATACTGTAGTCAGTCTTTGCAAAATCTATGTAAATTTTCTGATTTTTGATCGTAGATTTGAAAGGCTGCATACAATAAGGAGGAGATTATGTTAAAAAAGAACAAAAGCATTGCACTGGTGATGATCTTAACTTTATTGATCGTCACTTCTTCTTGTGCACCAAAAAACTCGCAGACAGAACTTAACCAGCCTGCAAAAACAAACACCTCTTGGGAGCGGAAACTTTGCAGATCAAAACTTAATATCATCAGTTCTTATGGTGATGATCAGGCATTTCACCCAAAAGTCTTGAATTTTGACAAACCTTGGAACGGCTACCGCTACTGGATGGCTTATACACCATACCCAGGTGCTGACCAGCGAAAAGAAAATCCCCATGTCTGCGTATCCAATGATAAAATTCACTGGAAACCATTTGAAGGAGAAGGAAAAGCTGTTGCATTGGATCCACTAACTCCATTTGAAAATCCTGACAAGCAATATAATTCTGATACACATCTTGTATATAGAAAGGATATCAATACTTTGGAATGCTACTGGCGCCAGGTTGATAATCGTACCCAGATCGATAAGATCATGAAACGCACAACAACTGATGGTATCCATTGGAGTAAAGCTCAAAATGTATTGGTTTCTGATGCACACACTGACCGCATTCTAAGTCCATCGATCATCTATGAAAATGGACGATATAAGATGTGGACCGTTAATTGCAAAGGAAAATATCCGATTCTATACCGTGAAAGCAAAGACGGATTCCATTGGAGTAATCCACGCAAGATTCAGTTAAAATATCCATCAAATAATCTTCGCAGCTGGCATCTCGATGTCATTCATACGAACAAAGGATATGAGATAATCGTTGTTGCTTTCATTAATGGTCATAAGCACAGAGAAATGAATCTTTACTATACTTCTTCTAAAAATGAACATGATTTTAAGAAATGTATCACGATCTTAAAACCATCCCAAAAGAAGAAAACATGGGATAACCGTGGTATTTACCGCAGCAGCTTCTTTGTAGAAAATGGCACCTATTATATCTATTACAGCGGCATCGGTTATCCAAAGGGACCAAAAAGTTCTCAAGGTGTTGGTCTTACCTATGGGCCATCGGTGAAAAACATTCATGGTTATGATGTATAAAATATCTTGACGTCATAAATATTCGGGTGTAAACTGTTAGCAATAAGAATTTTTAGCCAACCATCCATAGACTGGCTAACGACTCTACAATAAGATTAGAAGGAAGTGCATTAATATTATGGAAAAGAAAAATATCGACTGGGCTAACATCGGTTTTGGTTATATGCCAACAGATTACCGTTTTGTTGCAAATTATAAAGATGGAGCATGGGATGAAGGAGCATTAACTACAGATGCTACGATCACACTCTCTGAATGTGCCGGTGTATTACAGTACGCTCAGACATGTTTTGAAGGAATGAAAGCTTACACAACTGAAGATGGACATATTGTTGTATTCCGTCCTGACTTAAATGCAAGCCGTATGGCAGATTCTTGTAGAAGACTTGAAATGCCTGTATTCCCTGAAGACAAATTTGTAGAAGCCATTGAGAAAGTTGTTGCAGCTAACGAAGCATTCGTACCACCTTTTGGTTCTGGTGCTACATTATATATCCGTCCATATATGTTTGGAAGTGACGCCGTTATCGGTGTTAAACCTGCAAACGAATACCAGTTTCGTGTATTCACTACACCTGTAGGACCTTACTTCAAAGAAGGTGCAAAACCTATTACTATCCGTGTCAGTGATTACGATCGTGCTGCACCTCACGGAACAGGAAACATCAAAGCTGGATTAAACTATGCAATGAGCCTTTACCCAATCATGGAAGCTCATCGTCAGGGATTTGATGAAAATATGTATCTTGACCCAGCAACAAGAACAAAAGTAGAAGAAACAGGTGGAGCTAACTTTATCTTCGTTACAAAAGATGGTAAAGTCGTAACACCTAAATCTGACAGCATTCTTCCATCTATCACTCGTCGTTCTTTAGTTTATGTAGCAAAAGAATATCTTGGACTTGAAGTTGAAGAACGTGAAGTATTATTTGATGAAGTAAAAGATTTCGCTGAATGTGGATTATGCGGAACAGCCGCAGTTATCTCTCCTGTAGGAAAGATTTATGATCATGGTAACGAAATCTGTTTCCCAAGCGGAATGGAAAAAATGGGACCAGTCATCCAGAAATTATATGATACTTTAACAGGAATCCAGATGGGACATATCGAAGCACCTGAAGGATGGATTAAGGTTATTAAATAATCTTTCGTAATCAATAGAATATAGAAAATAAAATAGTAGTCAAATTGACTACTATTTTATTTTCTATATTCTTTTATACGGAAGGTTATTGAATCACATAAAAATGCAGACGGAAAGCTATTGGTTAATAATTCCGTCTGCATTGTGTTTAGATATATCGTGGATTATCTGGATTGTATTTATTGGTCTCTTAGATGAATTTCTGGATTTCCGTGGTTTTCGATGTAGCCTCTTGTGATCGTTACACTTCCGATCGTGTCGTCTTTTGGTATTTCGTACATGATGTCCAGCATAAATTTCTCGATGATCGCACGTAATGCTCTGGCTCCTGTTTTCTTTTTCAGGGCTTGTTCTGCGATGGCTTCTAATGCTCCATCGTCGAATTCTAATTTGACTTCATCTAGTTCTAATAACTTCTGGTATTGTTTCAGGATCGCATTCTTTGGTTCTTTTAAGATCTTGACTAACATTTCTTTTGTTAATCCGTCTAATGTAAATACCATTGGAAGTCTTCCGATAAATTCTGGGATCATTCCATATTCTCTCAGATCGTCGTTTGTGACTTTGGAGATGATGTTCTCTTCGTTATCAAAGTGATCTTTAAGATCCGCTCCGAATCCGATAGATGTTTTCTTCATCAGTCGTTTTTTGATGATTCCTTCGAGTCTTGGGAAAGCTCCTCCGCAAATAAAAAGGATATTTCTTGTATTGATCGTTGTCAGTGGTACCATGGCGTTTTTGCTTGTAGCTCCGACTGGTACTTCGACTTCTGCTCCTTCTAAAAGTTTTAACAGTCCCTGCTGTACGGATTCTCCGCTGACATCTCTGCTGTTTGTGTTTTGTTTCTTGGCGATCTTATCGATCTCATCGATAAATACGATTCCGTGTTCTGCACGATCTACATCGTTGTCTGCAGCCTGTAAAAGCTTTGATAAGACACTTTCTACGTCATCTCCAATATATCCGGCCTCCGTTAATGATGTGGCGTCTGTGATCGCAAGGGGCACTTTTAACAGTCTTGCCAGTGTTTTGACAAGATATGTTTTACCACTTCCTGTTGGTCCGATCATCAGCATATTGGATTTGTCGATTTCAATCTCATCCATTGTATTTGTGACCACTCGTTTGTAATGGTTATATACTGCAACAGACATGACTTTCTTTGCATAATCTTGTCCAATGACATATTCATCTAACATTGCCTTGATCTGATGTGGTGCTGGAATGTCTTTTAATGTAAGTTCTGGCGTTTCTTTTTTGTCTTTCTTTTTCTTCTTTACTTCTGCTTTTGGCTGCATACTTTGCATATCGTTCATCATCTTTGTGATGTCCATGCTGTCAAGATCCATATTTCTTGCATCAATGAAACCAAACTGGCCATTGCTCATAGAATTTAATGTTCTTTGCATGCAGTCTGTACAAATATAAATATTATTAGGAAGTTCTAACATCTTACCGGCTGCAGATTCCGGACGTCTGCAAAGATAGCAGTAATGTTCTACACCTTTGTGTTCGTCTTCATTTGTTACTTCCTCAATCTCGTTTTGATTCTTCTCTTCTGACATATGATTGTCCTCCACTGTTTATTTTGAATAGAGTACTTCTCTTATAATTTCAATCCCTCTTATCATATCTTCTTTTTTCATTCTAGTAAACCCTAAAATATATTCTTCTGTCGATGGCTTTCCTTCAATATAGTACCATGAAAGCGGATAGATCATCACACCTCTTTGTTTTAATTCTTTCTGGAACTTGTAAGGATCATTTACCGGGAAGCTTACAATGATATGTGCACCAGCTCCATGTCCATATATTTTGATCTTTGAATCCAATTTTTTAAGACTTATGATAAGCTGATCATGTTTTTCCTTATAAATATTTCTCATGCGATTTAAATGCCGCTCAAAATGTCCTTCTGTCAGAAACATGGTTAATACTTTCTGATCAATTCTTGATACTGCACATGAAAATGTCCGCCCAATCTTCTGGTATTGTTTTACCAGCTTTTGAGGTAATACCATATAACATACACGAATGGCCGGTGCGATCGCTTTTGAAAATGTTCCAGTATAAATTACATTTTCTCCATCGTCTAATCCCTGCATTGCTGGAATTGGCTTTCCTTGATATCTGAATTCACTGTCATAGTCATCTTCAATAATATAACGGTCTGGGTCTTTTTTTGCCCATCTTAGTAACTGGCTTCTACGACCAACTGGCATGATCACTCCAGTTGGATACTGATGTGCTGGTGTCACATAGGCCAGATTAGCATCTGTTTGTTCTAGCTGCTCCACACACATTCCCGATTCATCCATAGTGATCGGATAAATCTTAAATTTTAGTTCTTTTAAGATTGCATAAGCATTTTTGTATACTGGATTCTCAATTCCGATAGAAACTTTCTCTCCAAGAATCTGATGAATCAAAAACAATAGATTCTCCATTCCTGCTGCCACTACAATCTGGCTAGTGTGAACATGCACACCTCTTGACTGTCTCAAATAATACATGATTGCCTTACGAAGTTCTAAATCTCCCTGAAAATTTCCCTTCTGGAACAATTCACTATTATCATTGATCATGATCTCTTTTAAAAGTTTTCTCCAAATATGATATGGAAACTGCGTCATATCAACTCCTACCGGAGAAAAATCATAAGGAACTTCTTCCTTCTTGATTTCTTCTTCCTCGTCCTCAATTTTAACTGGAATATGTAATTCTGCGAGTTCTTCAACCTGACAGACAAAAAATCCCCTTTTGGGCTTTGACTCTATATAGCCTTCTGCACACAACTGTGCATAAGCTGTATCCACTGTATTGCGGCTTACATCCAGATGTTTTGCAAGTCTTCTTGCAGAAGGAAGCCTTGCCCCGAAAGGTAAAGCTCCTGTTACAATTTCTTCTTTTATAGAATTATAAATCTGCTCATATAAAGGTTCTTTCCTTGATGCATCAAGTGCAACGATCAGCATATCATCACCTGTTTCCCCTTTTATTTATTTTGCATTTGAAACCGCCATTTTCTCAATCACAACTTTCTTCACCGGCTGGCTTTGTTCCCCACTTCCACTATCCTTTGTCTCACATGCTGCAATCTTATCTAACACATCATATCCTTCGATCATCTGTCCGAATACCGTATAGCTTCCTGTCAAGGATGGGTATCCACCCTGATCTAAAAATAATTGTTTTTGTTTCTTGGTAAAATCCATAGTTCCTTCTTCCAGACCTTTTTTTGCTGTATCTGATTTGGCCTGAACGATGAAGAACTGGCTTCCATTTGTATCAGCTCCAGAATTTGCCATACATAACGCCCCTCTTAAAGGTAAAAGTTCATCACAGACTTCATTCTTAAATTCTTCTCCCCAGATACTTTCGCCTCCAGTACCTGTTCCTGTTGGATCTCCACCCTGGATCATAAAATCATTAATGACTCTGTGAAAGATCTGTCCGTCAAAATATCCATTTGATGCAAGTGTTACGAAGTTTTTCACTGCCAATGGTGCTTTTTTCATAAAAAATTTAAACTTCATCTCTCCATAACCTTTAACTTGCATCGTAACAATTGTTTCACCCTTTTGTACTTCAGCCAGCTGATCCGTTTTCTTTGCTGCTGTGATCTTTGGTACTTTATATTTGGACTGTACTTTCATTTTGGCTTCCGTTGTTGCTGTTGTTGTTTCTTTGCTGTCCTCTTTCTTTGATGAGCATCCCACACATAGTGACATTGCCATCATCAAACATCCTGCTGCTATGATCTTTCTCATGTTTTTTGATTTCCCTTCTTGTTTATTAGTCTTATTTTAAAATCTCTTATTTAGGATCATTGTTCTCTGATCTTATCTGCTGGAAATATGATTCCTGTCTGTCTTCGTACTTCATCTGTGATATCCATCTCAATCTCTGATGATCTTAAAAATTCATGATCGACTTTATGTTTTTTGATCAGTTCTATAAAATCTTTTGTCTCGTAGAGCATTGGATTGTCTCTTTTTTCAAATTGTAATTCTTCTTTCTCCCCATTACGATAAAGAATCGTAATCTTCTTAATGATCGGACATTCTTCAATGATCATACAGCCCTTTTCTCCCTGAATCTGTGTTGGCAGTTTAGAATCTGTGATCTTGGAATAAATGATCTCTGCCTGCTTATCTCCATAAGATGCGATCACACTTCCTGCTCCATCAACTCCATTTTCAAGAAAAATGCTGTCCGCCAAGATTTTTTCTGGTTTGCCAAATAAACTTGCGAGGAAATGGATGCAATAAGATCCAATATCCATTAATGCCCCATTAGAAAGCTTTGGATTGAACGCATTCTCTATGATACCATTTTTGAATTTGTCATATCTAGAAGAATACTGACAATACTGGATCGTTGCTCTCCTTATCGTTCCGATCTTATGAAGATTATCCATCATTGCATAAAATCCTGGTGAATGAACATTCTTCATAGCTTCCATAAATACAACACCTTGTTCTTTCGCTGCTTGGGTAAGTATATCTAATTCTTCACGATTTGAACAGACTGGTTTCTCGCACAAAACATGTTTTCCATAATTGATCATTGTAATGGAATGTGCGTAATGCATATAAGTCGGACTTGCTACATAAACAGCATCAATCTCTGGATCTTGTGCCATTTCTTCGTAATTGTTATATACTTTCTCTACACCATATTTTGCTGCAAACTGCTTTCCTTTTTCTAAATTTCTTGAATATACCGCAGTTAATTTAATCTCTTCTAATTCCTGAACTCCTTCCATGAACCAGTCTGTGATAAAGTTGGTTCCGATCGTTGCTAATCTGATCATTCGTTCTCCTTCCTGATCCACTCTTCCATCTCTTCTTTTACATCTTCTAAGGTTATCTTAGCAAGTTCTTGTTCCATCGCCCTTTGTACTTTATCTAATTTACTATCCAGCACATGATGGATATTACGGCCTACCGGACATTTCTGGTTTGGCTTCTCATGGAAATGGAATAATTCTTCCTGTGGTGTGCATTCCACAGCCTGATAAATATCTAAAAATGTGATCTCATTAAATGGACGTTTCACTTTCACGCCGCCAGTTCCTCTTAATACTTCAACCAGGTCTGCTGCTTTGAGCTGTTGCAAAAGTTTCCTTATGATCACGGGATTCGTTCCGATGCTTGCTGCCATAAAATCACTGGTCATTTTCATATCTTTAAATACATCTATACATGCAAACATATGAATCGCCATTGTAAATCTGCTTGATATCTGCATTTTCTTTCCTCCTGTATACCTTATATTTTATAGTGGCAGTGGTGTAATGTCAATGATTACGACTAGCGCATAATGATGTATGCACTATAGCATAAATACAAGCAGATCATTATGATTCCTTCTGTTCTTGAAATCTCTTTTTTTGTTGCTCCAAAAAACCATACAACGATAGAAAATACGACTAATACAACAATATCGATAATATTTTCACCGATCAATTGTAATGGACTGATCGCAGATGCGATTCCAAGTACCATAAGAATGTTAAAGATATTGGAACCGATCGCATTCCCGACCGCCATATCAACTTCATTTTTTCTTGCGGCTACGATGGATGTGACCAGTTCTGGAAGAGACGTTCCAATCGAAACAATCGTTAATCCTACAAGATTCTGGCTCATTCCAAAATCTATGGCAATCCTGCTTGCGGCATCAACTGTAAGATCTCCACCAAATGCAATGGCTGCTGCACCTCCAATGATACATAACAGACTCTTTGGATAAGACATGATCATCAATTCTTCATTTTCCATTGTTTCAAGTTGTACGACTTCCTGATTATTTCTGGCACGCATTGCCTGAAAAACCATCATAAGAACATATACGGCAAATATAATAAGGAAAATGATTCCATCAAAACGTCCAAGGATCATATGTGATCTATCTCCGAATGCAAGATAACCAAATATGAGAAGTAATGTCGCACATACAAGAGATAATGGAATATCTCTTATAATTGTTTCTCTTTTTACACCGATCGTTGCTAAAATTGAACAGACTCCGATCACAAACATCATATTAAAGATATTAGAACCAACTACATTACTGATCGCCAGAGCATTATTATTGGCAATAGACGCTGTTACACTGACTGCAGTTTCTGGAAGTGATGTTCCCATGGCTACGATCGTCAATCCAATGATAATAGAAGGAACTTTTAAACGTTTGGCGACACTTGAACTTCCTTCTACAAAATAGTCTGCTCCTTTCATTAAAAATGCAAATCCTATGATCAGACAGATGATCACTAAAAATAATGGGGATTGGTTGATAAATTTCTCCATTTGTTTTTCTCCTTTCAAAATTGTCTTTTTATTTGTACATAAGAAAAACTCATGTATGTTCCAGATATACTATAAGAACATACATGAGTCTCATTCTTTAATATTTGCCAGGCTGACTTGCTTGATATCTGCGAGTCATTACCGAGTCTGTTGACAAATCACGTCTTTGTATGACGCGAACTACTCCCTCATGGAATATTGATTGTTTGATTACTTTAACAAAAAAATATTGATCTGTCAAGTATAGTTTAAATTGCAAATTGAATCATAAAACCGTATAATAAAATTAATTATGTTGATTTTGATATACAATGCGATCAACAAATGGAGGGGGGAAACTATTTTTGATCAGAAAACCATACAAAACTAATAAAAATATTTCCAGACTATTTTATATTTTGATGATGATCATCTTTGTCTGGTTCATTGGGATTCAGATTTTAGGACCTGATGAACAGTTTTTTGACCAATCTGGACATTCCATCATCTACAATGGTACTTTTACATGGAAGAAATCCGATGGCACAAAACAAAACATTTCTGTTCCTGGACGTTATAAAGTTCCAGCAAAACAGACGATGATCATTACTACTACACTTCCAGATGATTATAACGAGAATGTGATCGCAATCCGTTCTTCCCTTCAAGATGTACGTTTTTACATTGATGGAAAACTTCGAAAAGAGTACAATGCAAAAAGCCTTCACCGATTTGGCAAAAACTCTGCCAGCCGTTATATATTCTGCAATACTTCGTCTGCAGATGCCGGAAAGGAACTTTGTCTGGAACTTACAACATATACGAGTAACTACTCTGGTGTTGTCAATACGATTTACTGTGGAGATCAAATGCAGATCTGGAGTTATATTTTCAATCATAACTTCTCTGGAACCGTGATCGAATCATTTATCTTTTTTGCATCGATTGTCACAATCTTATTCAGTATCGCCCTTGGAATTGTTTACAAAACCAAGTTTAATATGGAATATCTTGGATGGTGTATGCTTATGGGTTCTGTCTGGATGATCGGAGAATCAAAAATGCGGCAGATCCTTGTTCCAAATGCATCTGGACTTGCAACTTCATGTTTTATTATGCTCATGTTATGTCCGTTGCCGATTTCCTTATATGTCAATAATCTTCAGAAAGGTAAATATAAAAAGATCTTTCAATCGATTTGTTTTATTGCTTTATTGAATTTTATCATCTGTACGATCCTGCATCTTACAGGTGTTGCAGATTATATTGAGACAATGCCAGCAGCACACGCAATCCTTATTATTACTTTCCTTGCTGTCATTCTTACTTTCCTGATCAGATATTGGAATCATCGGAGTCGAAGTGATTGCCTGTTGTTCTTTGGACTGCTTATTACAATGCTTTCTGTGATTTTTGAAGCAATTTCTGTATATTACAAAGTATCTGTTTCCGGTGTATTTGTCGGTATCGCTATTTTGATCTTACTGTTTATAAATGTGATCTATACGATCCATATCATCCGTGATATCATCAAACGCCAGCAGCAGGAAGAACTCGATAAACGTAAAAAAAATATAGAAGAGATGTCTCTGCAGTTGATGCAAATGTTATCCACCACGATCGAGGCAAAAGATGAATATACGAAAGGACATTCTCATCGTGTTGCAGAGTATTCCGTTTTGATTGCTCGTGAACTTGGATGGAATGAAAAAGAACTTAGTAATCTAAAAAATGCTGCTCATCTTCATGATATCGGCAAAATTGCTATTCCTGATACCATTTTAAATAAACCAAGCAAACTTTCTGAGGAAGAATTTTCTATTATTAAGGAACATACAATCATTGGTGCAAATATCTTAAAGAATATTTCTCTGATCGATCACGTACAAGAAATTGTACGCAATCATCATGAACGTTATGATGGAAATGGTTATCCTGACGGTTTAAAGGGAAAAGAGATTCCACTACATGCAAGAATTGTTGCGGTTGCTGACAGTTATGATGCTATGAGTTCCCAGAGAATTTACCGAAATCAACTTCCGCCAGAAAAGATCATACAGGAATTAGAGAATAATAAAGGGACTCAGTTCGATCCTGAGATCACTGATATCTTTTTAAAACTATTAAGGGAAGATCGTATTCATATCAAAGAAGATCATTTAAGTATCACTGAGAATACTCAGATTCCTGAAGCTGAAATCGAAATGAGTCAATTCATTTCTGACATCATGAGCACGATCCGTACACAAAAAACCAAAGAAAATCTCGACTTTTTAACTGGGCTTCCAACCAGAAATAAAGGTGAGCAAACCATTGCGCAGTTGATGAAACGCCACAGCGGATGTCTTGTCTTTATGGATATGGACAATTTAAAAACCATCAATGACATCTATGGCCACAAAGCTGGTGACCGTGTATTGAAGCTTCTTGGTAATCTATTATTAGAATATTCCAGTGAATGTCTTGTCTGTCGTCTTGGCGGAGATGAATTCCTATTATTTATGCCAAATGCTGATCAAAATAGTATTACAGAAGTTATAACTGCTATTTTTAAGAAATTTAATACTCGAAAGGAACAAGATCCTGAGCTTCATGCTGCATCCATTTCTGCCGGACTATATATGTGCAATATTGGAGATTCTTTTGACGAATGTTATACAAAAGCTGATAAAGCACTATATTTCGTAAAACAAAATGGAAAAAGCGACTTCTCCTTTTATCGGCAGATTTCTGAATCTGGGTGTGACGACCACACGGTTGAAAATGATCTCTCTTTAATTGCAAAAGCATTACGTGAAAATGGTAATTACTCTGGTGTACTTGATCTTGATTATCGTGAGTTTGCTAAAATCTATGAATATATGCATCATCTGGGTAACCGCTACAAATATCACTGTTATCTAGTGATGGTCACGATGGAAACAAATCCTGATCATATCATGTATATCGAGAACATCGAGGATGCGCTTGATTGCATGGAACAGGCGATCCGTCAAAAAATTCGAAAAGTTGATATCTGTACTCATTACAGTTCCATGCAGTATCTGATCATTTTATATGAGACTGATGAAACAAAGATACCTCAGATTATGAATCGTATCTTTATCGAATATTATAAGTTATATAGCAAACATCATCTTGAACCAACTTATGAATATATTCCGATCATGAAAAATAAAGCACCAAACATATAAAGAAGAGAGTGGCAAGAATTTACTTTTGCCACTCTCTTCTTTATATATGGAATAACTGAATCAACACAAGACCAGAAAGTCCATAATATGTGATAACTGCAACTAGATCATTGATAGTTGTGATCAATGGACCAGAAGCCACTGCTGGGTCAATATTGATCTTATGAAAGAACATTGGAATGATCGTTCCTACAAGGCTTGAGATCACCATCGCAACGATCAGTGAAATTCCTACGCACCCTGAAATCAGGAATGAAGAAATCCATGCATAATGTTTAAATAAATGAATGTACACCCCTAAAAATACGAGTGCCATGATCGCTAGGCTCGCTCCATTTAAGAAACCGATCTTCATTTCTTTAAATAACAAAGCAATCTTTTTCTTACCTGACAGATTTTCATCCATTAATACGCGGATTGTTACAGCTAAAGACTGTGTTCCAACATTTCCCGCCATATCAAGTACCAGGGATTGGAAACAGATAACGATTGGTAATACCGCAACAATAGATTCAAACATTCCAACAACTGAGGATACTGCCATTCCTAAGAATAACAATGCGATCAACCATGGAAGTCTCTTCTTCATACTAACTATCGTGGGTTCATTTAAATCTTCCTCTTCTGTTAAACCAGCAAGTTTTGCATAGTCATCTCCCATCTCGTCATCGACCAATTCTACAATATCGGAAGATGTTAAGATTCCTGCGATTTTCTTATCTTGTGTCAGTACTGGGATGGAATCTTCTTCGTAATCTGTTAAGATTTCCATACATTCACTGATTTTTTCATGTTCATATACATAAGGATAAGAACTGCTTATGATGTCCTGTAGATTATCATGTTCTCTTGCGATGATCAAATCTTTCAGATCGATCGCTCCTGCAAAAATCCCATTCTCATCTATCACATAAAGTGTCTGGATATTATCATGTTCTCCTGCCTGCTTTACAAGTGTACTCATTGCCTCACGAATCGTTACATCATTTCTTACTACGATATAATTATTCGTCATACAACTACCGATCTGATCTTCCTCGTAAGACAGCAGTTTCTGAACATCTTCTTTTGCTTCTTTATCCAGTCTCTTTAATAATTTGTATTTATCTTCTTCATTTAATTCTTCAAACAGATCCATCGCATCATCTGAATCCATGTTTGATACAACTTTCGCTGCCTGTTCAATTGGCATTTCTTCCAGATATTTTCCTGGTTCCTCTTCGATATAAGAAAAAATCTCTGCAATATCTGCAATGTCTAAAATGTCATAGATACATTTTCTAACTGTTTTATCTGATTCTACGATTGCATTTGCAATATCTCTTTCGTGATAAGCTGCGATCTTTTTCTTTAATTCTTCTCTATCTTTCGTTGTCTGTACGATCTTGATCAATTCTTTTGCATAATCTGTTCTATGCTGATTTCTTGCATTTTTCATGATATCCTCCTTCTTTTCCTAAATCTGGTTGCAAAATTCTGTTTCGCGGTGTATCAAAAAGGATATCATAATACAAATGTTGCTATTCGTGTATCTTCACAGAGAGCAGCATTCGCATCTTATATTTTCTTTTTTGACCCCGCATACAACTTCGTCCTATACGATCGCAACTATCCATGAACATACACCTCCTTTCACATCTTTACTAATGTCTCTCAGTATTTTTTGTTTTCGTTCTGGGTTATATTATCAGTTTTTTCTGATATCGTCAACCTATTTTACTATGATTTAACAATCTTTTCCGCCGCAGTGCGATCCTGCCCGGAGGGCTTTTTAATATCATAGGGGATTCCATCGGAATTTCCTATGATATTAAAAAAAGCATCCTTATCTCTAAGAATGCTCGAATTTCATTATTAAATCTATATATAAAGGATATACCTTCAAAACAACATACAAGAACTATTCACATCTTTTACACTTCAGCCTTCTTTGGTTAAAGCCTCGACCGATTAGTAACAGTCAGCTCCATACGTTACCGTACTTCCACCTCTGCCCTATCTACCTCGTCGTCTTCAAGGGGTCTTACTACCTTTCGGTATGGGAAATCTTATCTTTAGGGGGGCTTCACGCTTAGATGCCTTCAGCGTTTATCCCTTCCAGACTTGG